>JBOHIT010000657.1:0-6043 GCA_050726155.1 Bradyrhizobium sp. | reverse complement strand
TCGACGTCTTCATCTGCAAGCTGCGCAAGAAGCTGGCGAACGCTTCCGAAGGCCGCAACTTCATCGAGACCGTGTGGGGCCGCGGCTACGTGCTGCGCGAGCCGCACGAGCAAGAAGAACGCATTCCCGCCTGATCCCAGGGTTTACGGCGAGCCGCAAGGCTCACTCCTCCCGACTGGACCCCGCCGCAAATGGCGGGGTTTTTGTTTTTGAGCGTTTTCGAGCGAAGTGGATACCGGTTCGCGTGAAGAAAACGCGTCAAAACAATAGTCTCGGCCGCTGCCACGCGACAAATTGGCCTCCCCCGGCTTGAAACCCGTTTCACGGTGTTTTCGTACCTGACGGAATTGTCCGCACACGGGGGGAAGTCATGAAACACGTCAGACTGCTTGCTGCGGTTGCGCTCGGATCGGCATCGGGCGCGCTCATCGGTTATTCGGCGCTTGCCGGCGGCGACAAGGTCGCCTTCCCGGAGAATTTCGACAAGGACACGCTCTATGCCACTGTCAGCCGTTACGACAACAAGCAGTATCGCGAGCTCTATGCGACGACGGCGGCGGTCGATGCGGTACGCAAGGGGCAACCGATCCCGAGCGGCACGGTGCTGACGCTGGTTCAGTACAAGGCGCAGCTCGATGCGGCTGGCGAGCCGCTCAAGGATGCCGGCGGGCGTTTCCAGAAGGGCGACCTCATCGCCTACACGGTGATGGAAAAGCGCGACGGCTGGGGCACCGAGTACAAGGACGACATTCGGAACGGCGAATGGGAGTATCAGGCGTTTGGGCCGGACAAGAAAGTCAATGACAAGGCCAATTTGACGGCCTGCTTTACCTGCCACAAGCCGCATGCCGGGCAGGATTTTGTGATCTCGCTGGCGGGCCTGAAGGGCACGCCCGAAGGCGCCATGGCAAAGCCCGCGCCGGGTCCCGGCGTCGTCTCGATCTCCGACTTCAAGTTCGGACCGGAGACCGTCGTCGTCAACAAAGGCCAGACCATCTCTTGGCACAACACCGATTCCTCGCCGCACCAGGTCACGATCACCGGCGCCAAGGCGCAGCGCTCGTCGATCGCGCTGAAGGGCCAGACCACCCAGCTGACCCTCGCCGATGCCGGAATCTACGATTACATCTGCGGCCTGCACCCGGCGATGAAGGGCAAGATCGAGGTCAAGGAATAGCCGGCCGCCCTCAAGGCCGACTGGCTGACCCCGCCTGAAACGGCGGGGTTCTCGTCCGGGCAGATTCCCTTGGGATTGAACCGACCTCTCCGATGCGCCGACCAATAGATCGTGCGAAATTGGGGACCGGTCGAACCGGGGCGTCATCAATGGTCTTGCAATCCCTCGCCGGGCTCCCGGCGTTTCTGGTCTATTTCTGTACGGCGCTGGTTGCCGTCTCCGCCTACCTTTTCATCTATACCCGCGTCACGCCGCATGACGAGTTCCTGCTGATCCGCGACAACAATCCGGCGGCGGCAATCGCATTGGGCCTCAGCCTGCTTGGCTTCGCGCTGCCCTTGGTCAGCGCCATCGCCCATTCCGCCAATGTCTGGGATTGCCTGATCTGGGGCGTCGTCGCGCTGATCGTGCAGATCATCGTCTATTACATCGTCAAGATACCCGTCCCGAACCTGTCGGAGCGGATTGCCGGTGGCGAACTTGCCGCCGCGATCTGGCTTGGACTTGCCTCATTGGCAGCGGGCGCGCTCAACGCTGCCAGCATGATCTACTGACCATGGCGAACAAGCCCAGCAAACCAGGCAAGGAATTCGGCTCGCGCAAGCCATCGGTGCCTAATGTGTCGCGGCCGCCAGGCCCGCCGGCGAAGCGCTCCGGTCACGTCGCACTGTTTCTGATGGGCACACTGGCGGTCGGCGGCAGCGCCTACGCGCTGATGCCGCGCAACAAGTGTGAGCAGCCGCCGAACGTGGCGCAGCCGTCGCTGCTGCAAAACAACCCCGATTGCTCGCCGCGCGGATCTTCTTCCAGCAGCCATGGCGGCTCTGGCGGTGGCGGAAGCTCCTCGCACAGCAGCTACTATTCCAGCGATTCCTCGTCGAGCCATTCGGGCTCCGGCACCTCCGATTCCGGTTCGCACAGTGCGCAGCGCGGCGGGTTCGGCTCGTTCGGGCACGCCGTCGGCTTCTCTGGCGGCTGAATTTCATGCAGCGCATCCCCTGCCCCGAACGCGACGACTGGCGTACCACCGCCGAAAGCGTCGGGTTCACGTTTCACACTCTCGACGGCGAGCGCTATTGGGACGAGCGGGCCTATTACGCGTTCACGCTGACCGAGATCGAACGGCGGATCGAGACGCCGACCGGCGAGATTGAGGCGATGTGCCTCGAACTGGTCGGCCGCGCGATCAATGACGAAAAATATCTGCGCCGGTTGAAAATTCCCGAAACCTTCTGGCCGCTGCTGTCCGAGAGCTGGCGCCGCCGCGACGCCAGCCTCTATGGCCGGCTGGACCTGAGCTACGACGGCTGGAGTCCGGCGAAACTGCTGGAGTACAACGCGGATACGCCGACCTCGATTTTCGAAGCGGCGGTTTTTCAATGGACCTGGCTCGAACAGGCGATGGAACGCAACATCATCCCGAAGCGCGCCGACCAGTTCAATTCAATCCATGAACGCCTGATCGACGCCTGGAAAAAGCACGGCGACGCAAGGCACCTGCATCTGGCCGGGATGACCGACAATACCGAGGATTCCGGTACGCTTGCCTATCTGCAGGACACCGCGAGCCAGGCCGGATTGACGACCACGCTGATGGACATCAAGGACATCGGCCTGGGCGGCGATGGCCGCTTCGTCGATCTCGACGATCGCAAAATTGAGCTCGCCTTCAAGCTTTACCCCTGGGAATGGATGTTCCAGGATTCGTTCGGCGCGAAGCTCTCGAGCGCGCCGACGCGCTGGATCGAGCCGCCGTGGAAGGCAATCCTGTCCAACAAGGGCATTCTTCCCCTGCTATGGGAGATGTTTCCGAAACATCCGAACCTGCTGCCGGCCTATTTCGAAGACGATCCGAACGCCGCGACACTCGGCAGTTCGTTTGTCAGGAAGCCGCTCTATTCGCGTGAAGGCGCCAATGTCGCGCTGGTCAGCGCCGGCACCACGCTGGTGGAGCAGCAAGGACCCTACGGCGCCGAAGGCTATATCCGGCAGGCGATGTCGACGCTGCCGACTTTCTCCGATCAGTATGCCGTGCTCGGAAGCTGGTTGGTCGATCACGTGCCGTGCGGATTGTCGATTCGCGAGGACGAGAATCCGATCACCGGCAATACGTCGCGCTTCGTGCCGCACGCAATCCTGTAGAAAGTGCGATCCGACCTATCAGCGTGCCGAAGCGACCGACTTCGGCGCTTGCGGCACCAGGGTCGCGATCCCAGGGCGCACCACGGCCAGCGCCGCGTTCGGACGATAGAGCCCGCGCCGATCCGGATAGGGCTTGAAGGCGTTGGTGATTCCGACCACGGATTCGGCAGCCCCCAGCGCCAGCACACCGTCAGGCTCGAGCATCCGCGAAATCCGTCCGAAGATGTTGGCCTTGGTGTCCTGGTCGAAATAGATCAGGACGTTGCGGCAGAAGATGACGTCGAACGTGCCGAGGTGAGAAAAATCCTGCAGCAGGTTCAATTGGCGGTGCTGCACCATGCCGCGGATGTCGGCCTTGAGCTGCCACAACTCGCCATTCTGCGTGAAGTACTTCACCAGCAGTTGGATCGGCAGGCCGCGCTGAACCTCGAACTGGCTGTAGGTGCCCGCCTTGGATTTTTCCAGCACTTCCTGGGAAAGGTCGGTCGCAACGATCTCGGTGCGCCAGCCCGCCAGCATCGGGCCGGCTTCCTTCAGGCACATCGCGATCGAATAGGGTTCCTGCCCGGTGGAGGAAGCCGCGCACCAGATGCGCAGCGAACGACGCGCCGCGCGCGCCTGCACCAGCGCCGGAAGCACCGCTTCTTTCAGATGATCGAACGGAATCTTGTCGCGGAAGAAGAACGTCTCGTTGGTGGTCATCGCCTCGACCACATCCGTCGTCAACGCATCGGCGCCGCTCTTCATCTTCAAGACGAGCTCGGGAATACCGGCCAGGCTCGCCCTGCGCGCCAGCGGCACCAGGCGGCTCTCGACCAGATATTGCTTGTCGGCGGACAGGTCCAGTCCGGAACGCTCTTTCAGAAGCTTACGCAGATACTCATAGTCCTGAGGCGTCACGAACGATCTCCCGAAAACAACCGAACCAGTTTCGGCGCGATCTGATTGAGCGGTAATATCGCGGCACAGATGCCGGCATTGGCGGCCGCACCCGGCATGCCCCACACCACACTCGTCGCCTCGTCCTGGGCAATCACGCTGCCGCCGGCCGCGACGATGTCCTTGCCGCCGCGCATGCCGTCGGAGCCCATGCCGGTCAGGATCACGGACATGATGCCGCCCTGCCAGACATCGATCGCGGAAGTGAACATCGGATCGACCGCGGGCTTGCAGAAATTCACCGGCGGTCCGTCATCGAGCGCAATCGCAGCATCCGCGCCATGACGCACGACTCGCATATGGCGACCGCCCGGCGCGAGATAGATCTGGCCGGCCTTGACGATCTCGCCGTCAACGGCCTCGTGCGCGGGCCGGCGGCTCGAACGCGCCAGATGCTCGGCGAGAATCGTGGTGAAGGTCGGCGGCATATGCTGCGTGATCAGAACCGGGACGCGGTCGATTACCGGACCGATGTCTGATACCAGCGACATCAGGGCCTGCGGACCACCGGTCGACGAGCCGATCAGGAGGACGCGCGGCGTCAACATGCTGAAGGAGCGGCGGGTCAACGCCGATTGCGCAGCCGGCATCGGCGACGCCATCGGCGCGCGGGCAGCAACCTCACGCGGCTTGTCGTGGTGGGCCGGCGCCAGCGGCGGGCTCGCATGCGCCGGTGCGTGGGCATGCGGGGAGCGACGAACCTTGGCGCCGAGGTGCCGGATCTTCTGGATCAGATCGTGACGGAAGGTTTCGGCGGCGGTCGCTTCGCGGGTGCTCTCCGGCTTTGGAATGTAATCGGAGGCGCCGAGCGACAGCGCCTTGAAGCTGATCTCCGCGTTGCGGCGGGTCAGCGTCGAGGCCATGATGATGATGAGGTCGCGCTTCTTCGCCAGCAATTGCGGCAGCGCCGAGATGCCGTCGAGCTCCGGCATTTCGATATCGAGCACGGCAACGTCGGGGTTGATGCGTTCGAGCTGGTTGACAGCGTCGAGGCCGGTGCGCAAGGAGGCGACGACCTCCATATCCTGCTCGGCTCCGATCCAGCGCGAGATCATGCCGCGGATGACGACGCTATCGTCAACCACCATCACGCGCAGCTTGTCGTGCCGTGTCTAGGTCGTGGCCGGGGCACTGGTGAACGAAATAGTCATTACTAAACCCGACACGACTAAAAACGGCACGCTTACAAATATAAACGCCGAAGGCCGTTGAGCCGACGGATCGCCTAGACAGATCAGATCAAGCCGACTTCCTGGAACTTGGCGGTGACGATGTCCTTGTCGAACGGCTTCATGATGTATTCGTTGGCGCCGGCGTGCAGCGCGCGTGCGATATGCGCGACGTCGTTCTCGGTGGTGCAGAACACCACCTTCGGAGCGTCGCCGCCGGGCATGCGGCGCAGATTGCCGAGGAATTCATAACCGTCCATCACGGGCATGTTCCAGTCGAGCAAAACCGCCTCGGGCATGGCACGCTTGCAGGCGTCCAGCGCTTTCGCGCCGTCCTCGGCTTCGATGATCTGGAAATCAAGACCTTCCAGGATACGGCGCGCGACTTTCCGAATGACGCTGGAGTCATCAACGACGAGACATGTTCTCATTTTCGGCCTCTACTTCCATTCCCCAAAGGGGACGTTTCCATTTCGGTTCTTGTCTATGTTTCGTTTCTTATGCCGCCAACAGGTCCGGCACGATTTCAAGGACGCGATCGATATCGAGGACGACCATGAGCTGGCCGTCGAGGCGATGGACGCCGCCGGCGAGCTTGGCCATGCGGGGATCGAGG
>JBOHIT010000656.1:0-3570 GCA_050726155.1 Bradyrhizobium sp. | reverse complement strand
CCTGGCATCTGATCATACCGGAAGGCCTGTATGACCGGTTGCATGCGCATTTGTTTCCGGGTGACGGCGACGAGCACGGCGCGGTGATCGCCGCCGGCTATTCGCGCACGTCCAACGGACGGATTCGGCTGCTGGCGCGAACCCTTCACCTTGCGAAGGACGGCGTGGACTACGTTCCCGGCAAACGCGGCTACCGCATGCTGCGCGCGAACTTCATCCGTGACCGCGTTCTTGAATGCCGGGACGAGAAACTCGTCTATCTGGCCATCCACAATCACGGCGGAACGACTAGCGTCGGTTTTTCGCCCGACGACTACGCCAGCCACGAACGCGGCTACCCTGCCCTTCTCGATATCACGCGCGGCATGCCCGTGGGTGCGCTGGTATTCGCTGACCGCGCCGTCGCCGGAGATATCTGGCTGCCCGATGGCACCCGCGTCGAACTCACCGACGGTTCGATCATCGGCCGGCGCCTGCGCCGCATCGGACCGACACTGCCGTCTTACGCTGGCAGCATCGATCCCGACTTCGACCGTCAGGTCCGGCTGTTCGGAGACGCCGGGCAGGCGATTCTATCCGGCGCCAAAGTCGCCATCATCGGCCTCGGCGGCGTCGGCTCCCTGCTCGCAGAATTCCTGAGCCGCCTTGGCGTCGGTCACTTCATCCTGATCGACCCGGAGCGCATCGAAGGGACCAACCGGCCGCGCGTGGTCGGCGCCACCCGCTGGGACGCGCGCTCGTGGTTCACGCGCGATCCTTGGCCGAAATGGATGCAGCGGCTGATCGGTAATACGGCGACGCACAAGGTCGATATCGCGGCGCGCGTCATACGCCGCGCGAACAAGCGTGCGACCATCGAACGCCTGAGAGCCGATGTGCTCGATCCGAAGGTCGCCAAGAAACTGCTGGACTGCGATTATTTGTTTCTTGCAGCCGACACGATGCGTGCCCGGCTGCTGATCAACGCGATCGTGCACCAGTATCTCATTCCCGGCGTGCAGATCGGCAGTAAAGTTGTCCATGAAAAGGACAGCGGCGCCATCATCGGCGTCCACACGATCACGCGGCCGATCACCCCGGAATGCGGATGCCTTTGGTGCAATCAGCTGATCAACCCGTCCAAGCTTCAGGAAGAAGCGCAGACCGAGCGTGAGCGCCAGGCGCAGCGCTACGTCGACGAGCAGACCGTCGTAGCGCCCAGCGTGATCACGCTTAACGCCGTGAGTGCGGCACAGGCGGCGAACGACTTCCTGTTCTACATGACGGGCCTCGCAAGCGATGAAGCATCGACCGCGTACATGCGGTTTGACCCGCGCAAACGCAGCGTGTCGCTCGATAACCCGCGCAGATCATGGGATTGCACCGAATGCGGAATCGGACCCAAAGGCCGGCTGGCCCGTGGTGATGCCGGCAAACGTTTGCCAACCTTCCACGAGCGGAGCTGGTCATCAGAAACCAGCCTCGGTACCTTCCCTGCAAGAACCAAATCTTCGCAGATTGAGCAAGACTGATAAGGTTTTGCTCAAAAGTTTATGAGTTAGTCCTAGCAACCCACTAGAGACGGCATTCTCGCACCCTACCGGTTCATGCAAAAAGACTAGATAAAGCCATCTGTACCATGCTGAGCGCGACAATCGAGCCGCCCTGTCAAGGGAGAGCTTCATTAAGGTTTAACCGACTCGGCCTGGAGGGTCGAGTAGGAGCACGCTGGGTGTCCTACTATCAGCGACGCGCAAAAGCTGTAGACCCACACCAGAAATACCGATCATCAAACCGACTTTCGGCATTTCCCACGGCTGTTCCAACATACTCGCAACGCTCTGGTGAAAACTCTTCGTGAGAACTTTGGCTCGAAGGTTGTATTCGGTAGTCCCAGGAAATGTTTCAGCACCAACCAGAACGGCGTCAAGCACGCCGGCGACGCCGTGACAGAGTCCGAGTTCGCGGGGTTCCTGCCCTTCCAAGCAAGCATCAAGCGCGGCCCTCGCGCCAGGCGCCTGACCCTTCATGCCCAGCTTGACAGCCGCGGTCCGGCAGAGAGCGATGCCTGCTGGACCATGACACCAAGTGGCTTGGCCGAAGTGAAGTTCGTCGCCTGGATCGGTCCAATCCCCGTTGGCGGTCAACTGTAGATCAAATCTTAATACGTCGTTCAGTTTATCATCGATTACGTTGGTGCGTGCCTGCGCTGCAGCTAGTGCCCAGGCCGCACCAGACCACCCGTGAGACGCACCTCGCTGGTGCAGAAAATTTGCGTTGCTTTTTCGTATCTCAACGAGCAAGCGATCTGCCAACGAATTTACGGATGCCTCCGTTTCGTCATCTTGCTGTACCTCGTGAAGAGCCAGGACACTCAGTAGCATCCCAGATAGACCCGAAATCAGGTCAAGATTCGGTTTGGCTTCCTGTAGAAGCGCACCTTGTGCACCCAACTTTCGCGCGCGATCAATCCAAATGGGCTTGCCCGACACTGCACCGAGGTGGCTTAGCGTATAGACCGCGCCCGCTAGACCGTTAAAGGCACCCGGTTGATCGTGCAACTCTCCTTCTTCAAGCCTTCGCCACAGGTTATTTGCAGCTGCCTGCGCCAACGCTTCGAACCGCGTGTCACCGGTTGCACGAGCGAGATATGTCAGGAAGAATATTACGCCGCATAATCCCTCATATAGGTCGGTGGCGATAATCTTAACTGGTCCTTCGCCGAGCAGCGCACAAGGAGGATCTACAGACGATCGAGGAACAAGCCAAGTTGCCTCGCCATGACCCCATATTGCCTTCTCGAAAAGACCATCGCCGATTGCGCGTGCAAGATCTAATGGCGCGCCGCCACGATCCCGCGAAGATAGCATTTTCTTTCTTCTAGTTTCTGGCAGTGACTTTAGGGACCGGGTGATCAGGTCGAGTTGGAAAGCGAGATCTTTCGCCCCCATGCGCGCGAGCCGCGCCTCTGCAGCTGCAAATCCGCTCTCGGTGGCGGTAAGCACGGGGGAAGAACTGCGTTCCGCATAAACGTTAGCGCAACCTGGTGAGGCGCGAAAAAATGGAATGTCTCCTTGGCGAAGCTGTTGAAACTCGGATTCTCTCACCCGGCTCAGCTCTGGCCGCGCGTTAGCATCTCGCCAAAGGTGACCTAGAATCCGGTCACGCGCTCCACCATCGTATAATGCGGTCGGATGGCGGCTCTCACGCAGCAGAGAAGCGTAAAACGCGGTGGACCGCAATAGTACCCTCACTTCTGCATCTCTGAACTTCAAGAGCAGCCCGCCGACGGAAGCCAATCCGTAGCGTGAACGAGACATGAGACAGTAGGCGTCTTGAAAACCTTCCCGAATGTCCCGAACAAACAATAGCGGATCAATCTCCTTTCCGTTTAATCGTGGACGGTTGAATGCTCGCCCCATGCGATAGAAATCATGCGCCACCCGTGCGCGACCAGAGTCATCCTTACAAATTTGAAACGCTTCTAACGGTGTTTCTTGATAGGATCGCGCCCCCATTCCACTAAGATCGGCGACCGACTGGTTTACGTTGCGTGGGTTCGGCAACAGGCCGGTTGAGAGAACGGAGTCA
>JBOHIT010000655.1:0-7784 GCA_050726155.1 Bradyrhizobium sp. | reverse complement strand
GTGCAGGAAACGATGCTGGCCGCGGTCGGCGCCGATCAGCGCCGCGCCGGCGTGATGCATCGGCGGTTTCCATTGGCTGAAACCCGCGACCGCGCCGAGCACGCCATGGAGTTGCTCGGGCTTGCCGGCAAGCGCAACCGCACCGCGGCGACGCTGTCGCATGGTGATCAGAAGCTGCTCGATATCGCGCTCGCGCTGGTGCTGGATCCCAAGGTGCTGCTGCTCGACGAGCCCACCGCCGGGATGGGCACCGAAGAACGCTGGCGCATGATCGACAAGGTCAGGGAGCTCTGGGAGACCCAGAAGATTACGGTGGTCTTCATCGAGCACGACATGGATATCGTGTTCAAGATCGCGCCTGAAATTGTCGTGCTGTGTTACGGCCGGATCCTTGCTAGCGGCACGCCCGATGCGATCCGCCGCAACGAGGCCGTCATCGAGGCCTATCTCGGCACCGAACATCACGCGGGGGCGGCGATATGAGCGCGCAGCCGGTGGTGCAGGTCGAGGACCTCGACGTCTACTACGGCACCAGCCAGATACTGTTCGGCGTCGGTCTGTCGGTACGGCAGGGCGAGACCATGGCGCTGCTCGGCCGCAATGGCGCCGGCAAGTCGACCACCATGAAGGCCATCATGGGCCTGGCGCCGGCGCGCCGCGGCAAGGTGATCCTGCAGGGCAAGGTCGTATCCGGGTTGAAGCCGTACCACATTGCGCGCGCCGGCCTCGGCTTCGTGCCGGAGGACCGCCAGATCTTCCCCGACCATACGGTCGAGGACAATCTGGAGATCGGCGCCAAGAAGGGCCCCGACGGCCAGGATGAGTGGTCGATCCGGCGCATTTACGATGTGTTTCCGCTGCTGGAGCCGCTACGGCATCGGATCGCGGGACGTCTCTCGGGCGGCGAACAGCAGATGTTGGCGAT
Source organism: Bradyrhizobium sp. (assembly GCA_050726155.1). Lineage (GTDB taxonomy): Bacteria > Pseudomonadota > Alphaproteobacteria > Rhizobiales > Xanthobacteraceae > Bradyrhizobium. The sequence goes on along the minus strand of JBOHIT010000655.1, from coordinate 6,859 downwards.
TGCGCGCACCCTGATGGGCAACCCGGCGCTGCTGCTGCTGGACGAGCCGAGCGAGGGCCTCGCGCCGATCATCGTGCAAAGGATCGGCGAATTGTTGCGGCAGCTCCGCGGCACCGGTGCCACGGTATTGATCGCCGAACAGAACATGCATTTTTGCCTTGGCCTTGCGAGCCACGCGACGGTTATCGACAAGGGCCAGATCGTCTACACATCCGGTATCGAAGAGCTGAAAGCCAACGATAACATTCGTCAGCGCTACCTGGCGCTGTAGGTGGCGGCGAGGTGTGAATCGATTGGGTTGAGGCAGCACACGTCCGTCATCCTGAGGTGCGAGCAGAGCGAGCCTCGAAGGATGGGCTACGGGCCGTATCCTTCGAGGCGCGCAAGAGCGCGCACCTCAGGATGACGGCAGAAACATTTGAACCGATTCAGGGGAAGAGATGCCAATTGACCGAAAGCTATCGCCGACGCACGAGGCGCCGTACCGCGGCCTGCGGGTGCTCGATTTCGGACAGGGGATTGCCTCGCCGTATTGCGCGATGCTGCTCGGCGTCTACGGCGCCGATGTCATCAAGGTCGAGCCGCCGGAGGGAGATTGGTCGCGTTTCCTCGGTACGACCTATGGCAACCATACGACGCTGTCGGCGGTCTACAACCGCGGCAAGCGCAGCCTCTGCCTCGATATGAAGAACAAGGACGCGATCGCGATCGCCCGGGGGTTGGCAAAAGACTGTGACGTCCTGATCGAGGGCTTTCGTCCCGGCGTCGCGGCTCGCCTCGGGATTGGTTACGAAGAACTCTCGCGCGACAACCCCGGCCTGATCTATCTCTCCGTCAGTGCCTTCGGGCAGAGCGGACCATACTCCAAGCGGCCCGGCTCGGATTCCGTTGCCCAAGCCTTCTCCGGCCTGGTGTCGGTCAATGTCGGCAACGACAAGACCCCGCACCGGGTCGGCACGACCGTCTCCGACGTGGTGACCGGCGTCTACGCCTTCCAGGCGATTGCCACCACGCTGTTCGCGCGTGCGACCGTCGGCACCGGCCGCTGGATCGATGTCAATCTCTGTCAGTCGACGGCGGCGCTGCTCGGCCACAAGGTCGCCGAGCATATTCTGGAGGGCGGCGCGCCGCGGGCGCTCAATGTCCCGGCCGGCTCCTATCAAACCAGCGATGGCTGGATGATGGTGACGCTGGTCAACGAGCCGCAATACAAGCGGCTATGCGCGGCGATCGAGCGCGACGATCTCGCCGGCGATCCACGATTTGCCGACTTTGCCAGCCGGGCCGACTCGGCCGACACGCTGATTTCGCAGCTGCGCGAGGTATTTCTGGCGCAGCCGACGGACGTCTGGCTTTCGCGGCTGCATGCGGCCGATCTCATTGCCGAGCGAATCCTCAATCCCGGCGAATGGCTGCGCAACGCTCACGTCGAGGCGACCAAGGCGTCGGTGTGCCAGGATACGCCGGGTGTCGGCCCGGTTTATTCGCCGCGTACGCCGGGTATTGCCAGCCTCTCCGAAGACAATCTATGCCCCGCACCTGATATCGGACAGGATAGCGTTGCGATCCTGACTGAAGCCGGGCTCGATCGCGATACGATCGATCAATTGGTCAAGGCCGGCGCGGTGCGTCAGGCCAGGCAATAGGAGGCGAGCATCATGAGCGCTGAACTGGTTCGCTATTCCGTCTCGGACAAGATCGCCGAGATCATGCTCGATCGCCCGCCGGTCAATGCGCTGAGCATGCCGTTGATCGACGCGTTGTTGGCCGCGCTGCAAAAGGCAAAAGACGACCCGTCGGTATCCGCCGTCATCGTCGGCAGCCTGCACAAGGTGTTCTGCGCCGGGCTCGACCTCGACATCGTCAGGGGCAAGCCCGGGATCGAAACCAAGAAATTCCTCGAACGGCTGTATTTCGCGCTCAACGACACCCAGTATCGGATGGGCAAGCCGACCATTGCCGCGATCGACGGCGCGGTGCGGGCCGGCGGCATGACGATTGCGATCTCCTGCGACATGATTATTGCCGGCGATGCCACGACCTTCGGCTATCCCGAGATCGATGTCGGGTTGATCCCGGCGATCCATTTCGTGCAATTGCCGCGGCTGGTCGGAAAGCATCAGGCGTTCGGGCCGCTGTTCCTGGGCGAACCCTTTGACGCCGCGACCGCCTTCCGCATGGGCCTGCTCAGCGAAGTCGTGCCGACGGGAACCGCACTTGATCGCGCCCGCGAGATTGCGCGGAAGCTGGCCACCAAGTCGCCGATTGTGATGAAGATCGGCCGCGATGCCTTCGTGCGCGCGGTCGATGCCGATTTCCGCCGGTCGGTCGAGAACGCGGCCGAGAGCTTTGCGCTGGTCGCGACGACCGAGGATTGTCAGGAAGGGCTGAACGCGTTCGTCGAAAAACGCGCGCCCAATTACAGGGGACGCTGATGGCGGGATTATATTTCGAAGAGTTCGAGGTCGGTCGGGAATTTCACCACGAGTTCAGCCGGACCGTGACCGAGATGGACAATACGATGTTCAGCCTGCTGACGATGAACCCGCAGCCGCTGCATATCGACGCCCATTTTTCCGAGAATACCGAATTCGGCCAGCGGCTGTTCAACAGCCTCTACACGCTCGGGATCATGATCGGGATGAGCGTGTACGACACCACGCTGGGCACGACGATCGGCAATCTCGGCATGACCGACGTTAAATTCCCAAAACCGGTATTTCATGGCGATACGCTTAAATCTCACACCAAGATCATCTCCAAGCGCGCCAGCAAGTCCCGCCCGACGCAGGGGATCGTCGAGTTCGAGCACACCATGACCAATCAGCGCGGTGAGGTGGTCGCGAGCTGCCGCCGCACCGGCCTGATGCATTGCAAACCAAAGGCATAATTTGATGCGATCGTTCCTGTTCGTTCCAGGCGATAGCCTGCGCAAGTTCGAAAATGCCAAGAAGACCGCGGCCGATGCACTGATCCTCGATCTCGAGGATTCGATCGCACCGGAGGAGAAGGTTGGAGCCCGCCGCACCGTGCGCGAGATGCTCGATACGCGTAACCCGAACCAGAAGGTCTATGTCCGCATCAACGCGCTGGATACCGGCATGACGCTGGGCGATCTCGCTGCGGTGATACCGGGCCGGCCCGATGGTGTGGTGCTGCCGAAATGCGCCGGCGCTGCCGATGTTAACAAGTTATCCCTGTATCTCGATGCGTTTGAGACCGCCGCTGGTATCGAGCATGGGACCACAAGGATCGTGACGGTGGCGACCGAGACCGCGCGCGCGGTACTCAAGCTGCTCGACTTCGAGAACATGAGTCCGAGGTTGTGGGGCATGATGTGGGGTGCCGAAGATCTTGCGGCCTCTCTCGGCGCCTCGAAAAACCGGACCGGTACCCGTTACCACGGCCCGTTTTTGTTGGCGCGCGATCTCTGTCTGATCAGCGCCGCTGCCGCCGGCGTCGTCGCGATCGATACGATCGCCACCGACATCAACGATCTCGATGCCCTGCGGGAAGAATCGATCGCCGCGCGCCAGGATGGGTTTCTCGCGAAGGCCGTGATCCATCCCAAGCATGTCGATGTCGTCAACGCCGCCTTCCTGCCGACGGACGAGGAGATCGCCTGGTCGGAAAAAATCGTCAAGGCGTTCAACGACAATCCAGCGTCCGGCGTCGTCAAGATCGACGGCAAGATGATCGACAAGCCGCATTTGCGCGCCGCTGAAAAAATCATCGCCCTCCGTGGGCGGTAGCTCTTCGTAGGATGGGTAGAGCGAAGCGAAACCCATCACATCGCGTCATAGGGATAGATGATGGGTTTCGCTTCGCTCTACCCATCCTACGGACTTTCCCCACCCTATGAATTACGACAAGAGAAACAGAATCGGGAGAAAACACCATGCGACTGACAACGCCACGCATACCGCCCGTTGTCGCCGAAAACTGGACGGACGAACAGCGTGAGATCGTGGCGCCAATGCAGGCGCGCGGCCGGATCATCAACATCTTCCGCACCATGATCAGCCATCCGGCAGCTGCCAAGGCGTTCCTGACCTGGGGCGGCTATATCCTGAGCCGCAAATCCACGCTGCCGCCGCGCGAGCGCGAGATCGTCATCCTGCGCACCGGCTTCCTGTGCCGGTCCGGCTATGAATGGACCCAGCACGTGCCGATCGGTCTGAAGGCCGGCCTGACCGATGACGAGATCGCCCGGATCAAGCGCGGCGCTGATGCGCCCGGCTGGAGCGCGGCCGATGCCGCGCTGCTGCGCGCCGCAGACGATCTGCATCGCGAGCAGTTCGTCACCGAGCCGGTCTGGACCGAACTGACGCGGCATTTCAACGAGCAGCAGCGCATGGACGTCGTGTTCGCCGTTGGCCAGTACACGCAGGTCTCGATGTTGCTCAATAGTTTTGGCGTCCAGCTCGACGAGGGGCAGACGCTGGATCCCGACCTGAAGGGGTTTTGAGGCAGCAAATTTGCGCGATGGTCTTTCACGACGTCATTGCGAGGAGCGAAGCGACGAAGCAATCCATTCTTTCTTTGCGCGGCACGATGGATTGCTTCGCTTCGCTCGCAATGACGGTGGGGTCGGTTGCGGTGCTCGCGGGCGGTCAGCGGATGGCGGGATGGTGAATCAATGCCGCTGATTTGCCCGACGTGTCAATGCCCGAAGTATCGATGCCGGCGGCCGCCCGTTTCTTTGCATGGGGTTGTTTTCGATATTTTGATTCCGGGCACTCGATGTCCTGCCGAGCTCGCGTGCTCATCCCGAACTAGGAGTCCGGATCGATCAGTCCACCTTCGGCGATCAACGCTGCGATCTCGCTGTCCGCAAAGCCTGCTTCGCGCAAAACCTCACCGCCATGCTCGCCTAAGCCCGGTGGATACTGCCGGATCGATGGCGGCGTCCTGCTCCAGGTCGCGGCGGGGCCGGCGACGCGGAGCGTGCCTTCGGTCGGGTGTTCGACGGTCTGCAGCAGTCCGACGGCCGCGAGATGCGGGTCGTCGATCAGGCTGTCCAGATCGTGCAGCGGCGCGTGGGGAATATCGGCCTCGGTGAAGAATGCGAGCCATTCGGCCGTGCTGCGGGTCTTCATGATCTGTGAAAACCAGTCATAGACGAAATCGTAGTTTTTGGTCCGCGCGGTGATGCTGTTCAGGCGCGGGTCGCGATCGGCTTCGTCTTCGAGGCCGATAGCACGGAAGAACGCGTTCCACTGCTTGTCGGAATAGACCAGCGCGCAGACATAGCCGTCGCTGGTCTGGTAGGGACGCCGATCCGGTGACAGCAATCGCGAATAGCCGGGCGGACCGATCGGCGGCTCGAAACTTCGCCCGGCCATGTGATCGCCGAGCACGAACTGCGCCATGGTTTCGAACATCGGGATTTCGATGGCCTGGCCTTCGCCGGTGCGATCGCGATGGAACAGCGCCGCCAGGATGGCATGGGTGGCGTTGAGGCCGACAATGCGGTCGGCCATCGTCGCCGGCGAATAGCGGGGCTCGCCGGTGATCTTGCCGGTCAGCGCGGGCAGGGCAGTCAGCCCCTGGATCAGATCGTCATAGGCCGGTCGCCCGGCGTAAGGACCGCGTTCGCCGAAGCCATGCAGGCTGGCGTAGACCAGCCGCGGGTTGAGCGCGAGCAGGTCGTCGGCGCCGAGCTTGAGGCGGGCCATCGCGGCCGGCCTTACATTGTGGACGAAGACATCGGCGGTCGCCGCCAGCCGCAGCAGCGCCTCGCGGCCGCCGGCCTTCTTCAGGTCAAGCACGATGGAACGCTTGTTGCGATTGCCCTGCAGGTACATCGCACCCATCTTGGGATGCCGCATCGGCGCGGCAAAGCGCATGACGTCGCCGTCGGGGCTCTCGACCTTGATGACGTCGGCGCCGTAGTCGCCGAGGATCATGGTCGCGTAAGGACCCATCATCACGCTGGTGAGGTCGATGATCCTGACGCCGGCAAGCGGTCCCGCCGGCCCGGCAGTGTCGGCGCCTTTCACGGGACGCCCGGTCAATGGCCGGCGGCCAACGCGTCGGTGAAAGCCTTGAATACCTCGGTGCCGGGCTTGCCGCGCCTGTTGACGTCCTTGACCCAGTCTTCGGCCACCGATTTGAAGGCAGCGTCGAACAGCTTCTTGTCGTCGGCGCCGAAGTTGATGACCTTCATGCCCTGCGACTTGATCTTTTCGGCGGCGGCCTTCTCGCCGTCCTCGAAGCGCTTGCAGCCTTCCCGCGTGGTCTGCTCGCCGGCCTCGACCAGCACCTTGCGGACGTTCTCGGGTAGCGATTTGAATTTCGCCTCGCCGATGGAATAGGTGAAGATCGCGGTGCCGAAATTCAGCCCTTCGGTACCTGATTTCAGTATCTTGCCGAAATCGTAGGATACCGAACTCTGATACGAGAAGATCACGCCGTCGAGCGTGCCGCGCGTCAGCGATTCATAAATCTCCGGCGCCGCCATGCGGACGGGAACGCCGCCGATCGAACGCATCATCAGGTCCATCGCGCCGCCGGTGGTCCGGATCTTGAGGCCTTCGAGATCCTTCGCGCTCTTGACCTCGCGGCTGGAAGAAAGCTGGATTTGATAGGCGGGCAGCGCGATGGTCACCAGCGGCCGCAACTGGTTCGGTGCGAACTCCTTGGTCTCCAAAATCCCGCCATTGTGGGAAACCTTGTAGAAGGCGAGCGAGCCCCGACATTCGCCATCAAAAATGCCCGGCAGTTCGGCGACGGCCGTGAGCGGATATTTTTCCGATGAATAGGAAGGCACGATATAGGAAACGTCGGCGACGCCGGCGACGGTGAGTTGGGCCATGTCCTTGGCCTTGCCGAGCTGCTCGGCGGGATAGTGCTGGAA
>JBOHIT010000654.1:0-15819 GCA_050726155.1 Bradyrhizobium sp. | reverse complement strand
ATCTCGACCACGCCGTGAGTGCCGACTTCCTGGATTCAATGGATCAGGAGGCGGAAAACATGGTGCGGTCCGCACGGACGACCGACCACAAGGAAGCGGTGCGCGCCTTCATCGACAAGCGCAAACCCGCCTTCGTCGGGCAATAGGGCCCTTCGACCAAAAGGCCGCGCGCCGATTGCCGTTGCATTGTATGACGATTATCATTTAATATAGCGTGACTGCAACCAATGCGTGGTGCGCCGATGTCTTCTCAAATCGCATTCCCCCGACATGGATCCTGGTGGAGCCGCCGTCATGGCTGAAAAACCGATTGCCATCGTCACTGGTGTCGGGCCGGGTACCGGATCCGCGATCGTGCGGCGTTTTGCTGCCGGCGGATTTCGTGTCATCGCCCTAGCTCGATCGCCGGACCGCATCCGCGCGCTGGAGCAGGAACTTCCGGACACCCATGCGGTGATCTGCGATGTCTCGCGGGAGACCGAGGTTGCGGACGTCGTTGCCAACATACGCAAGTCCTATGGTTCTCCGAGCGTCCTCATCCACAACGCGGTGGGAGGCGGCTGGGGGACGTTCCTTGAAATCGAGCCGAAGATGCTCGAGCGGAATTTTCAAGTCAATGTCATGGGCTTACTGTATCTGGCACGCGAAGTGGCGCCGGACATGATCAAGGCCGGCAATGGTGCGATCCTCGTCACCGGCAATACCTCATCCATTCGCGGCAAGGCGAACTTTGCCGGCTTTGCCCCGACCAAAGCGGCCCAGCGCATTCTGTCGGAATCGATCGCGCGCGATCTCGGACCGCGCGGCGTCCATGTCGCTTATGTCCTGATTGACGCCGTGATCGACGTACCGCGTATGCGCGAGCGCCTGAGTGATGCGCCGGACGAGTTCTTCATCAAGCCGTCGGCGATCGCCGACGAGCTGTGGCACCTGTACAACCAGGACCGCTCGGCCTGGTCATTCCTTACCGAGATTCGTCCGTTCGCCGAGAAATGGTGAGATGAAGATGCATCGTGTTGCCATCGGTCCTTTTCAAACGCTTCCACGGAGCCCGCGATGCGCTACGTGAAGGGCCATGGCCAGCAGACCCGGAACCGGATCGTCGAGAACGCTTCCTATGGTCTGCGTGAAAGCGGCGCCGACGGGATGAGCGTTGCCGATTTGATGAAGCTCGTCGGTCTTACGCATGGTGGCTTCTATTCCCATTTCGATTCCCGCGAAGCCCTCTTCATCGAGGCCGTTGCGCTCGCAATGGATCAAACGGTCGCTGGCTGGCAGCAGCTAGTCGAGGCATTGCCGATCGAAGAGCGGCTTGACGCATTCGTTGGCGGATATTTGAGCGCCCGTCACCGCGACAATCGGGCCCGCGGTTGCGTGCTTCCGGCCTTGGGCGCGGATATCGCGCGTTCAAGCCCGAAGGCGCGCCAGACCTTCGCGAAGAAGTTCGAGGAAATGATCGATTCGATCGTGCTGTTTTTCCCCGAGGCATCGCCGGGGGAGGCACGACAAATCGCCACCAGCACGCTTGCGACCATGCTGGGATCGATGGTGCTCGCGCGCGCGTCCGGCGACAAGGCGCTGTCCGGCGACATTCTTGAAGCCGGGCGGCAAGCGCTACGCCGTCAACCGGCGCTCCGCAAGTCGGGCAAGCCACGCGCGGAAAATGCGACCGCTAGACAAAGATTCGAATCTCGAAAGGAACGATCATGACGGAACACGTGAAAACCGAGATCGCCGAAGGCATCATGACCTTGACGTTGGCTCGCGCCGACAAGAAGAACGCGCTTAGCAACGCCATGTACAGCGCGATGTCGGATGGGCTGGAGCGCGCGGAGAAGGATCCGGCGGTCCGCGTGGTTCTGTTCCAAGGCGACGGCGACAGCTTTACCGCGGGTAACGACCTTGCTGATTTCAGCGCGCAAGCCAATGGCAACGCCACCGGCGAGCCCCAGGCCCATCGGTTCATCAGCAACCTCGGCAAGGCGACCCGTCCGCTCGTTGCCGCCGTGCAAGGCAATGCCGTTGGTGTCGGCACCACGATGCTGCTCCACTGTGACCTGGTATTCCTGGCCGACACCGCAAAGCTGATCACGCCGTTCGTCAATCTGGCGCTGGTTCCTGAAGCGGCATCGAGCTGGCTGCTGCCTGCGCGGATCGGGCACGTCCGCGCCTATGCGATGTTTGCATTGGGCGAACCGCTCGATGCAGCCACCGCCCTGGCCTGCGGATTGGCCAACGCCGTCGTGCCGGCCGCAGAGTTGCGCGCCAAAGCGCGGGCCGCAGCCGAGGCTCTGACCAAGCGGCCCGCTGGTTCGTTGAACCACACCAAGGCGTTGATGCGCGATATGGACAGGATCGCCGCTCAAATCAGCCGGGAAGGCGCATTGTTTCGCGAGCGCCTGCAGACCGGCGAAGCCCGCGAGGCCTTTGCTGCGTTTGCCGAACGCCGCAAGCCCGACTTTTCGAAGGTCGTGGGCTAGACCGCCGTCGTCCGATGGCGAACGCGCCGCTCAGGCATCAGCCAACGACGTCAATGCCCTGGCGACTTCGGTCTTGACGAGATGCTTGCGATAGTCCGCGGACGCGTAGCCATCCGACAGGCATTCGGCCTGGTCGCTGGCAAGTGTGGCGGCGCGAGCGATGTTTCCGCGCGATAGCGGCTTGCCGGTCAGATGCGCGCTGGCGGGGTCGGCCCTGAAGGCCCGACCGGTCGCGCCGGTGATGCCGATCGTGGCTTCAGAAACCATGGCATCCCGCAGGCGCAACGCGACGGCGACACCGACCACGGCATAGCCGCTCGCAGGATGCCGGATCTTGCGGTATCGGAACTGCGTGCCGGCGTTGGGACGAGGGATGTGGATGGCCACCAACACTTCGTCCAGCTCGAGGGCGGTCGTCATGATATCGACGAAGAAATCCTTTGCCGCAACGTGCCGGTGGCCGGCTGGGCCGGCGAGCTCCAGTTCTGCGTTCACGGCGATCGCGACCGCCGGCCAATCGGCCGCGGGGTCGGCATTTGCCAGTGAGCCGCCGATCGTGCCGCGATTGCGCACCTGCGGGTCGGCAATCAGGTCGGCGGCTTGATGGAAGATCGGCAGCACCCTTCGCAGCGGTTCGGACGCCAGGAGTTCGGCATGCGTCGTCAGGGCGCCGATCCCGATGCGGTCGGCGACCTCTATTCCCTTCAATTCGCCGATGCCTCCGATGTCGATCAGCAGCGCGGGCGACGCCAGCCGTAATTTCAAGGTCGGGATCAGCGTATGGCCGCCGGCAACGAGCTTGCTGCCGTCGGGATCCTTCTGCAGCAGGCCGATCGCATGGGCGAGCGAGGTGGCGCGAATATAATCGAAGGATGCCGGGATCATTGGCCTGCTCCTGCGCGGGCGTTGCGGATTGCCGACCAGATACGCGGCGGCGTCATCGGCATGTCGAGGTGCTTTATCCCGAATGGCGCAAGCGCATCGAGCACGGCGTGCACCATGCATGGTGGTGCTGCGATCGAGCCGCTTTCGCCGATACCCTTGACGCCGATCGGATTGGTGGGCGAAGGCGTCTCCTGAAATAGCGATCGTATGCTGGGGACATGCTCCGCGCGCGGCACTGCATAGTCGAGCAGCGAGCCGGTCATCAATTGCCCGGTATCGGGATCGTAGCTGACCTCTTCGTAGAGAGCCTGGGCGATGCCTTGCACCACTCCGCCGTGAATCTGTCCGGCGGCAAGCAGCGGATTGATGATCGTGCCGGCGTCGTCAACGGCGACATAGTCGAGAATATCGACGATCCCGGTCTCCGGATCGACGTCGACATAGGCCATGTGGATTCCCGAAGGCGCGCCCATGCCTTTGGGATCGTAGAACACCGTCTCGTCGAGGCCCGGCTCCATTCCATCCGGAAGCTTGTGACCGACATAGGCCATCCGGGCCACCGCGCCGAAGGTCAGCGGCGCGATATCGGTTCCGGCGACACTGAACTTGCCTGCCCGATAGGAAACGTCCGCTTCGTCGACCTCCAGCATGCCCGCGGCGATTTTTTTTGCCTTTGCAACTACACGGGTGGAGGAAACGTGAACGCTGGAACCGCCCACCGCCATTGAGCGGGAGTTGAAGGTGCCGTGACCGGCCTGCACCTGCCGCGTATCACCCTGCACCACGTCGATGTGTTCGATCGGCACCTGCAGAACGTCGGCGGCGACCTGCGCCAGCGACGTGACATGGCCGTGGCCTTGGCTCATGGATCCGGAAAAAATCACGACCCGGCCGCCGGAATCCACGCTAACCCGCGCACTTTCCCAGCCGCCGCGGTTGAAGCCCATCAGGGCGAGCCGGCGTGACGGCGCCATGCCGCACATGTGGGTATAGGCCGCGACCCCGATGCCGCGATAGCGGCCCCTGGCGCGCCATTGATCGCGATCGCTGCTGCGCGCCGCGTAGTCGAAGGCTTCCATCGCCTTTGCCAGCAAGCCCTCGTAATTTCCGCTGTCGTACATCACGGCGGGCCCGTTGTAGGGTCGATAGGGAAAATCGGCACGCTGAATGAAATTGCGCCGGCGGATCTCGACCTGATCGATGTCGAGGTGCCGTGCAACGGCGTCGATCGCGCGTTCGGCGATGTAGGCCCCTTCGGGCCGGCCGTAACCGCGATAGGCGTCAACCGGAACGGTATTCGTGACGACCACCCTTGAGCGGGCCTCATAGTGGTCGATCTTGTAGGCCCCGGTGCCGAAATTGATTGTGTTCACCGTCGGGCCGCCGCTCGCCATGTTCGACAGATAGGCGCCGACATTGCCCAGTGTATCGACTCTGAGGCCGAGTATCTTGCCGTCATTGCGGATCGCGATTTCGATCGTCTCCGTATGGGCCCGGCCGTGGTTGGTGGATTGATGCCTTTCGGAGCGCGATTCCCACCACTTGATGGGCCCGCCGAGTTGCCGCGCCAGATACGGGCAGAGCAATTCCTCCGGATAGAGATGCATCTTGGCGCCGAACCCGCCGCCGATATCGGGTGCTATGATTCTCAACTGGTGCTCGGAGATGCCGACCGCATCGGCGATCCAGCGGCGATGCATATGCGGCACCTGGCTCTGCAGGTGCATCGTCAGGGTGCCGTTCACATCGGGCTCGGCCAGAATGGAGCGGGTCTCCATGCAGGTCGGGATCAGGCGATTGTTGGCAACGCGAAGGTGAATGACCTGATCGGCTTCCTGCGCGGCCTTCCTGTAGTCGCCGCCACCCATCTTGTAGACCGTGGTGATGTTGTTGGGCACATTGTCGTGGAGTTGTGGGGCGCCGCCGCGGATCGCGGCTTCCTCGTCGATTACGGCGGGAAGGGTTTCGTAGTCGACGTCGATCAGCCCGACGGCATCGTGCGCCATGGCTTGGGTTTCGGCGACCACCAATGCGACGCACTCGCCGACGAATCGAACCCGATCGATGGCGACGACAGGCCGGTCCGGTACCTTCGTCCCCGGTATGATCCAGTTCGGAACGATCGCACCGATCTTGCCCGCGAGATCGGCCCCCGACAAAGCCAGACGGACACCAGGTGCGGCTCGTGCCGCCGAGAGATCAACCTGCTTGATCACGGCATGGGCATGGGGCGATCGCAGCACCGCCATATGCAACATGCCCGGTGCCTTGATGTCGTCGGTATAGCGACCCTTGCCGGTGACGAACTTGAAGTCTTCACGGCGCCGCAGCGGCTGGCCGACATATTTGGTCGCAATGGCATCAGTCATGGCGATGTGCCCCCCAAGCGAGAGATTGAACTGCGCGGACGATATTGGTGTAGCCGGTGCAGCGGCAGATATTGCCGGTGAGGTGATGGCGGATTTCGCGCTCGGTCGGGTCAGGGTTTTGCGAGAGCAACTGCCGGGCAGCCATGATCATGCCCGGCGTGCAGAAGCCGCATTGCAGGGCGTGGTGCTCATGGAAAGCCGCCTGAACGGGATGCAACGCTGCACCGGCGGGCGCGAGGCCTTCGATCGTCGTGATCGACGCACCGTCCGCCATGACGGCGAGGACGGTACAGGATTTGACCGCCTGTCCATCGATATCGACGGTGCAGGCACCGCACTGCGAGGTGTCGCAGCCGACATGGGTGCCGGTGAGGCCGAGATCGTCCCGCAGCAGATGAACCAGAAGCTTGCGCGCTTCCACGGAAGCGGTGTGGCGCACACCGTTGACGTCGATCGTCACGACGTGACGCTTTTCGTCGGTATCAATCATGCTTTCCTCCGAGGCAGGCAACGTTCAGTCATGAGAAGCTGAGCTGGGCGATATCGATCGCCACGAAAACCGGATCGGGAAGTGCCGTGCCGTCGGCCTTCCTGCGCAGTGCCCGCCGCTTGGTGGCGACCCTGATTCCGTCGAAATCCCTGTGGTCGGATAAATAGTGCGCCGTCGGTGCGCCCCCGGCGACGGGCGCGCTGTAGTCGAGGCGGCAAATCAAGCCTTCGCCATTGATATGGTAAACCTGCTCGGCGCAGTGCGTTGCAATGTGATCCGGAAATGTGACCTTGAGCCGACGGCGCTTTTCGCCGTTCTCGTCCCAGGGCTCAATTTCCTCGGTGTGGAAGTCGGGCAGCGCGAAGATAAAGGGCGTTGTGAGGTAATTCCACATCGCATAGCCGCTGAAATAGGCGAGGTTCAGATCGTCCCACGGCGTCTCGACGGTATGACCTGCAAAGGCGGCGCGAGGGTTTTTACGGTCCTTGACCGGTTTTCCGTCCAGCATTTCGATCATGGTGAGGTCAGGCGTGCATGAACTGCGCATGGTCTCGTTGATGAAGGGCTGGTAGCTGATCCATTGATTGCCCGTGGCGGCGGTGACGTGGACGTTCTTGAGAACGTCAGGCCATCCTTTCCGTGCCCACAGGCCGCCGGTGATGGACATATCGCCTTCGATGGTTTTCACTTTATTCCAGCGCGCGATGCCGCCGTGGGCATCGATGACAAGGTCACGGAGCTCGCTCATGCACATGGTCCCATTTGTTCGAAATTGATGGTTCCGCCATGCCGGGGGTGGGCCCCGCAACGACGGACATGTCGCTCGACAGCGAGTCACTCTAATTATAAGAGTTACAAAGAGGCAAGCGTTTTATGAAATCCAAGAGCTTTGATGGAATGACGTGCTCGATCGCCGGCGTGCTGGAGGCGATCGGCGACCGCTGGGCGGTACTCATTTTGCGCGACCTGTCGCTCGGCTTGAGCAGGTACGAGGATTTGCGCCACTCGACGGGAGTGACCAATGCGACCTTGTCCGACCGGCTAAAGCACCTCGAGCATCATGAGTTGATCGAGCGTCGCCGGTACCAGACCAATCCCGAACGATACGAGTATGCTTTGACGGCGAAGGGCCGGGACACCATCCTGGTGATGCAGGCGCTGCTGCAGGTCGGTGACAAGTGGGCGGTTTCCGGCAACGCCGGGCCTCCGCTCAAATTCGTCGATCGAAAATCGGGTCACGTGGTGAAGCTTGCCATGGTCGACAACGAGACCGGGCAGCGCGTCAAAGCCCAGGACCTGCAGCCGCAGGCAGGTCCGGGCGCCGACGAACTGATCCATTGGCGTTTGACGCACTTCCAGAAATAGCATGCCACGAAGCCGGCTTGCGGGAGAAGCAAATCGCGGTTTGGCTTATGAAATGACGACAATCATCTTATTTGTTCGAATGACTTGCAAAATGCAAGTCATGTTGTAGGCTGGCCGGAATGAACAAACCGGCGCGTCGCGCCGAACAGGGAGGTGCGTGGTGTCCGAGGATGCATTGGTTACGCGCGAACAGCGCGGCAATATCTCCGTGTTGACCATGGTTTACCGGCCCTACAATTTGCTGGGGCCGAAGCTCATCAATGCCATCGTCGAGCAGATCGAAGCGGCGCAGAAAGCCGGTAGCCGGGCGATCGTCCTGCGCAGCGGGCTGCGGCATTTTTCCGCCGGCGCCGACCTCGATATTTTCGACAAGCGGGTGGAGCAGGGCAGCGGCGATACCGGCGGTGAAAACCGCCGGCTGAACGGCGTCGAGTTTCTCCGCTTCATGGAATTGCTGCCGATCCCGTTGATCGCGAGTATCCACGGCGTCTGCCTTGGCGGCGGGCTCGAACTGGCGCTGTCCTGCGATTACATCATCGCGGCCTCGTCGGCGAAGATCGGTTCGGTGGAGGCCACGCTTGGATTGCATCCGCTGCTCGGCGGCATCCAGCGCCAGGTGCAGCGTATCGGCGCATTGCGCGCCAAGGAGATGTCGATGCTGGCGCGGCGCTATGATGCGCCGACACTGGAAAAGTGGGGCTTGATCAATCTGGCGGTCCCCGAAGAATCGCTGGAGAAGGCGACGATGGCGATCGCCGAGGAGTTCGCGCAGGGCCCGACGCTTGCGCATGCGGCGACCAAGGAATTGGCCTACATCGCCGTCAATGACGGGGTGGCTGCCGCCGACGAGGCGATGGCGAGGGTACAGGCGCCGATCTGGGCGTCGGAAGATTTGAAGGCTGGCCTTGCCTCGTTCCGCAAGAACGGCCCCGGCCTCGCCAAGTTCGCGGGGCGCTGATCATGGCCGGTCCTCTCAGCGGAATTCGCATCGTCGACTTTTCCCGTGTGCTCGCAGGTCCGCTGTGTGCGCGGACATTGCAGGATCTCGGCGCCGAGGTCATCAAGGTCGAGCCGCCGAGTCCGGATGTATCGCGCTTTGCGTTTCCTTCCACCGACGGCATGTCGGGCTATTATGCGCAGCAAAATGCCGGCAAGCGCAACGTCAGCATCAACCTGAATGTTCCCGGCGCCTACGAACTGGCGCTGAAGCTGTGCGACACCGCCGATATCGTGGTGGAGAATTTTCGCGCCGGAACGCTGGGCTTCTTCGGCCTCGACTACGCGACGCTGTCGAAGCGCAATCCGCGGTTGATCTACGCATCGATCACCGGCTACGGCCAGGGCGGCCCGTGGCGCAGCCGGATGGCCTATGCTCCGACGGTGCAGGCCGAGGCCGGCTTTACCGAGAACAGCGTGCGGCACTATGGCGAGGCCTTGACGGAGCCGCGCACCGACAGTCTGTCGCATGCCGACGTCTATGCCGGATTGCAGGCGGTGATCGCCATCCTCGCGGCGCTCCACAGCCGCCAGGCAACGGGACAGGGCCAGTACATCGACGTCGCGATGGCGGCGACCTTGCTTGCGGTCAACGAGCGCGCGCATGTCGACCTGTCGGACGACGATATCGGCGCGGAGCCCGCAGTGCTTGGCGCCACCGATTGCTCATTCTTCACCGGTCCGCAGGGGGAGCATTTCACCGTCGCCACCAGCATCATCGGCAGCCGGACCTTTCCTTCCTGGCTGCGCGCGATGCGGCGCTCCGATCTGTTGGACGATCCGCGATTTTCGAGTGCTGCGGCGCGGCGGCTGAATTTCGGCGCGCTGCACCAGATCATCCAGTCCTGGATGTTGACCTTCCCCGATATGGCGACGCTCGACGCGCAATTCGATGAGGCCAAGATCGCGATGGGTGAAATTCGCTCGATCAAGGAGCTCACAAAGTCGGACTGGAGCGACTATTGGGGTGCGGTCCAACTGGTTCCGGATCGCAGCGGCGGCGATTACAAATTGCCGGGCCGTCCCTGGCATTTTTCCCGGGATGAACTGACGCCGATCGGGACGCCGGCTTTTCAGGGTGAACACAACAAGGAAGTGTTTGCCGAGCTGGGTGTCAGCGAGGCGGAATTGCAGCGGCTTTCCGAGACGGGCGTGCTCGTGACGCACCGTCGGGCGCTGGCGCCCGAAATTGCGATTGAGCCAAGGGAGCCGGCGGGGCAGGCGGCCTGACACGCCACGCTCATGGCATCATTGCTGGCGAAATGACGTCGCCGGGGAAAGGGTGGCCGCAAAGCGTGGGTCTCCTGCTATAAGTGATCGGGAATCACAGAGGCAACAAGCTGCGAGACAATACGTGAAGCGTTCTTTCAATAAGGAATGCTCCATCTCCCGCGCCATGGAGGTGGTTGGCGACCGCTGGTCGATCTTGCTGCTTCGGGAAGCCTATTATGGCACCCGGCGGTTCGACGAATTTCAATACTATCTTGGGGTCGCGCCGAATATTCTCAGCGCGCGGCTGAAGAAGTTCGTCGATCTCGGCATCATGACGCGCGTGCCATTGCCCGAGCATGGCGGGCGTTACGAATACTTGTTGACCAAAAAGGGCCGCGATTTTTTTCCGACTTACCTGGCGCTCAAGAAGTGGGGGGATGACTGGCTTGCGGAGCCCGAGGGACCGCAGGTGGTGTTCAGGGATCGTAGCAGCGGGCGGCCGATCGAATATCCCACCCTGGTGTCGAGGGGCGGCAAACCGCTGGAACTCGAGGACATCGAGATTGTTGCGGGGGCCGGCGCCGTGCCGTTCAATCGAAAGCGCTTCGGTGGTCAACTGCCGCACCCGAAGGTCAAGCCAAAGGGTGCGAAACGCGTGGTGCGGAAATCCGTCATCCCGGAAAAATAGCGCTGTCTTGGATCCGTACGGCAGCCCCAATCAGAGACCCAGCTCTGTTTGCGCTGGCGGATGCGGCGACCGAAGCCGGCGTAGCGGGGCTTGTCGACGTCGACGTCGACGTCGTCCC
The DNA here is from genome assembly GCA_050726155.1 of Bradyrhizobium sp. Taxonomy (GTDB): domain Bacteria; phylum Pseudomonadota; class Alphaproteobacteria; order Rhizobiales; family Xanthobacteraceae; genus Bradyrhizobium. Next base: position 5,216 of record JBOHIT010000654.1, on the reverse strand, counting down.
CGATCCCGTACCGAACTCGCACGCATGCGACCTCCCGCCTGGTCAGCTATGTGTGGGCGACCTGAAATAACCAGCCGAATTGCCGAGTCGAATTCGATCGAACTCGCGCCATTCACCGTAGCTGGCCTGGCCGATATCCTTCAACAAGTGCTGGAACAGGTCCTTGAGAGTGACCTTGGCCCTGTTTTTTCGTCGAATTTCGCGCAATCGTGTGATCGCGGCGCGTGTCGCCGACACGAAGATTCGGTTGAATGCAGGAAATTGCACGGCGCGAAAATCCGGTCGGCGGCCGTCAGTGTCCGCTGAAATGTGCCGGCCGGCGCTCGAGGAGCGCGTTGATTCCCTCGCGAATGTCCGATGTGTGGACCATCTGCGCGAACTGGTTGGCTTCGACGGCCAGGCCCTCGTCGATGGAAAGATTGATCCCGCGGGTGACGCTCGCCAGACAAGCGCTGACCGCGACCGGTGACTTTGCGATGATCGTCGCCGCGAGCTCCCGGGTTCGCTCCAGTAGCCGGGAAGCGGGCACCACTTCGTTGATCAGTCCGATGCGCGCGGCTTCATCGGCCGAGATCGAGTCGCCGGTCAGGATCAGCTGCAATGCACGCTTTCTGCCGATGTGGCGCGGAAGGCGCTGGGTCCCGCCGAACGGCGGTGGGAAACCAAGGTTGATCTCGGGTTTGGCAAAGCGGGCATGTTCGCTGGCGACGGCGAGAGGGCAGGCTTCCACGACCTCGCATCCCCCGCCGAACGCGATGCCGTTGACGGCGGCGATGATCGGCTTGGGGAAATTCTCCACGCGCTTGGTCAAAGCCTGTCCGCGCCCGACGAATTCCCGCATGGCGGTGGTCACGCCGGCCTCGACGCTTGACGCGAAGCCTGCGATGTCGGCGCCTGCGCTGAATGCCTTGTCGCCGGCACCGGTCAAGATCACGACGCGAATGGCATCGTCCCGCTCGATCGCATCGAGGTGCCGCTGGATCCCGTCGATGGTCGCATAATTCAGCGCATTGAGTTTGGCCGGGCGATTGAGCGTGAGGGTGGCGATGTTGTCTTCCAGGCTGATCAATACCGGATGATCTGCGGATGAAGTCATGATCCTGGTTCCTGCCTCTGTTGCATGGCCGGACGTTGCAATCATTCCCGGGATCGAACAAATTGATAATCTTCTCCGGCGCGTGAGAAATCTTCACCTCTGTGGCTTGCGGCGAACCGCGTGTGCTACGACATCGTTAGCAGAAGGATAGTGCGATGCGCCCCCGGTTACCCCCGTTGAATTCGCTTCGCCTGTTCGAAGCGTCGGCCCGGTTGTTGAGCTTCAAGAACGCCGCGGAGGAGCTGCTGTTGACGCCGAGCGCCGTGAGCCACGGCATTCAATCGCTGGAGGAGTGGCTCGGTGCACCGCTTTTCCTTCGCACGACAAAGGGCCTGGTGCTGTCGGAAGCCGGAAACAGCTATATCCCGATCGTCCGGCAGGCGCTCGACTTGCTGGCCAGCGGCAGCGCCGGGATCGTTAACAAGCACAGCCTCGGCCAGCTTTCGATCAGTGCGGCGCCGACCTTCGGAGCCCGATGGCTGCTGCCGCGGCTGCATAAATTTCGCGAACTGCACCCGGACATTCACATCGTCATCGATACCTCCCATGAGCGCGCGGAATTGTCGGATGCCGGGGTGGATCTGGCCATTCGGATGGGGCGAGGCAATTGGCAGGGCGTCATTGCCGACAGGCTGGTCGCAGAGGAAATGGTCCCGGTATGCGCACCGGCCATCTACGATCGCGTGCGCGATCTTGCCGACATCGAGCAGTCGCCGCTGATACACGTCACGAGGGCGAGCGAGGACTGGGCGGTGTGGGCAACCGAGACCGGCCGCGCCGTGCCCGATCCGGCAAAGGGCCTTCGGTTCGATACCATTCACATGGCATTTCAGGCCGCCAGCCAGGGCCTCGGCGTGGCGATCGGTCGAAAACCCCTGGTCAACGCGGAACTGGCATCGGGCAGTCTTGTCGAAGTCTGGGAAAGCGTCTTCAGCAATACCTCGTATTGGCTCGTCGGCGCGGAGAGCCGCGCCGATGACCCCCGGATTGTCGCGTTTCGGTCCTGGATCCTGCAGGAGGTAGCGATGGCCGCGTGATGAATTGGCTTCATTCAGCCGGCAGTATCATTCAATTGTACCGGCGGGACGAAGGGCTAATCTTGCCCGGTCATGCATCAAATTGAATTCTGGTTCGATTTTGGGTCGCCTTACGCCTATTTCGGCGCCCTTGAGATTGAAGAGGTCGCGGAGCGCCATGGGCGGGCGGTCCAGTGGCACCCGTTCATGCTCGGCGCCGTGTTCTCTACAACGGGAATGGGGTTGCTGACGGAGACACCATTGCGCGGAGATTACGCGCGTCATGATTGGCAACGGCTGGCCCGAAAGCTGTCTGCGCCGTTCGCGCTGCCGCCAGGGTTTCCTGTACACAGCGCCAACGCGGGACGTGCATTCTACTGGCTGCGCGATCATCAACCGGACATCGCGATCCCGTTCGCCAAGGCGGTATTCCACAGTTACTTCGGTGAAGGCATCGATGGTTTCGACAAGAACTCGGTGCTCAGGACAGCGGCTGAGTGCGGCGCTGATATCGTTGAGCTCAGGCTGGCGTTGGACTCTGACATGTTGAAAAAGCAGTTCAGAGTGATCACGGATGAAGCGATCGCCCGCGGCGTGTTTGGTTCGCCGTTCTTTTTCGTCGACTCCGAGCCGTTCTGGGGGTGGGATCGGCTGGCGCTCGTCGATGAGTGGCTGAATCGCGGCGGCTGGTAGCGTCAGGCAAGACGATCTTCCGCACGCGCATTCAGGCGGCGGGACGGAAATGTCCGGGCGAATGTCTGGTGTCGCGCCGGATCAGTCGACGAAGGGTGGAGGGCTCCGCATATCCCACCTGCCGGGCGATTTCGTCGACCGGCAGGCGCGTGGTCTCGAGCAAATATCGCGCGGTCTCAAGCCGGATACGCTGAACAAACTGAATGGGCGAGACGCCGCAGGTTGCCGCGATCCGCCGGGCAAAGGTGCGCGGCGCCAGGGCGACGGCCGCGGCGAGTTCCTCCATCGTAAAGTCACACGCGATATTCTCGCGCACCCACTTTTCAGCTTTGGCGATTTTGGAGTCCTGGCCCGCCAGATAGCTGATCGCCATAAAGGGCACCTGAGAGCGCCGTTCATCGAGGAGAAGGTAATTGGCGCAGGCGCTGGCCAAATTCGGCCCGGCAAACTTGCCTACGACTGCAAGCATCAGATCCATCTGCGCCATTGCGGCACCTCCGGTTGCGATCGGCCAGTCGGCCACGACCATCCGGTCCGTTGCCAGCTCGACCTCGGGATAGCGGCGCTGAAACAGCGGTGCCAGCCACCACGTCGTGGTCGCGCGCCGGCCATCCAGCAATCCGGTTTCCGCCAGCAGGAATGTACTCGCGCAGGAAGCAGCAAGCATGGCTTTGGCCTCGAACGCGTCAACGAGCAAGTCGGCCGCGCGCCGACAGGCGGAGCTCTTGATCTTCCCGTCCAGTTCGTCCGCTGACGCGGTACCGAGCCCGGGGACGATCACGAGGTCAGTGCCGCGCAGCCTGGTGCTGTTCCGACGCGATCCGCAACGCACCGTCGTGATGTCGAACGGCAAGGCGCGCTTCATCGTCCCGCGAATCCGGTTGGCGGTGATCATCACGTCGTGCGTGATGGCCGCACTTGACGCCATGCAGCCCTCGACTTCAAGAACGGCAACTCTGGTCATGTCAAAAATTACCCGTTTAATGTCACTTTAGACACTAGATCACTCGGCGCCAAATCGCAATGATGCTGCGAGTGGAACCGCACCGTTGATGGAAAAATGAAACCGCAGACTCACGCTCGAAATTGCACCTGCGCTCGCCGCGGACTCCTTTCCACGTTCGAACCGGCTGCTCTTTCAGTGCCGGCGCCAGGCGCTGACACAGGACAGGATGTGCGCGCATCAGCACTCCCCGATACGCCGGCGGCGGCCGCCGCCGAGCATTATTTGTACGCCATTTCCTCGCCTGTGATGGTTCGGCACTGCAAGCGCTGTTACTTGTTTGGCAAAGCGCTTGCAGAAAAGGCGGGGGCGAAGCCTGATCTGGAGGCGCTCTATGTGGGGTGCCTGTTTCACGATCTGGGCCTGGAGCCGATGTTCGAGGGACCGGATGATTTCGAAACGATTGGATCCCGCGAAGCGGGCCGGTTTTTGATTGCCAAGGGTTATGATCAACTCGCGCAGCAGGTTTCCGCCGCCATTGAGCTCCACACTTCCGTCGAAACGGCGAAGGATCCGCGGCCGGAAGTTGCCTTCCTGAATATGGGCGCGTTGGTGGACGTGACGGGCATGCGTATCGATCAGATCGAGCCGAAACTTATTCAGCGGATTGTTGCGGAATATCCGCGCGAGGGAACCAAGGCGCTTATCGGCGCCATGCTCAAACACCAGATCGACACCAAGCCGCAATCACGAATTGGCCGGATCGCAACGCAGGTCGATGTTCTGAAATTCGTCGCCAACGCGCCGTTTCCCGGCTGATCCTCTCTGGCGTCTCGATGGACGCAGTTTGGGATGCTGTCAAAAAAACCGCGATAAATGTCAGGTTCCACGCTGGCTGGTCCGGCACGGAAATCGCAATCATTGGCGCAAATGCCGATGCGCCGCCGCCAGGATGGGGCGTCGGTCTGCGTGTTCGGGAAAGGAGCTAAATCGATGCCGAAACGATCCATGAAGCAGGACGATCCGCTGAAGGATTTCAAGCGCCGCGAGATATCGCTCGACGGCGTCACCAAGGTCGTACAGGTGGCGGGCTGTGGGCCGGCGGTGATCGTAATGACGGAGATGCCCGGCATCAGCCCGCATGTTGCGCGTTTCGCGCGCTGGGTGCGCGACGCCGGCTTTACCGTTTACATGCCGTCGCTGTTCGGCCGCGATGGCGCCGTCCCGAGCGCGGAGGAGGGCGCTGCCGTTTTCCAGCGCGCCTGTGTCAGCGCCGAGTTCCGCGCCTTGGCCGCCAATGAATCGAGCCCGGTGACGAAATGGCTGCGGTCGCTGGCGCGATTTGCGCACGAAGAGTGCGGCGGTCCCGGCGTCGGTGCTATCGGAATGTGCTTTACCGGAAACTTTGCGCTGACGATGATGCTCGAGCCTTCGATGCTGGCGCCGGTGCTCTCGCAACCGTCACTGC
>JBOHIT010000653.1:0-5517 GCA_050726155.1 Bradyrhizobium sp. | reverse complement strand
ATCCGCTAGAAACCATGCGTTGCGCCGATGTCTTCATCACGAACGACCCGTGGAAGGGAACCGGCCATCTCAACGATTTTGTAGTTGTTACACCCTGCTTCAAGGACGACCGGCCGGTGGGACTGTTCTGCTGCACCAGCCACGTCATGGACATCGGCGGTCTTGGTTTCGGCCCTGATGGATCGGACGTGTTTATGGAAGGTCTTCATATCCCGATGCTCAAATTGTTCGAGCAGGGAAAAGTCAACGAGACATTGATGGCCATGATCCGCGGAAATACGCGCCAGCAAGTCGAAACGGAAGGCGACACTTATGCGCTCGCGGCGTGCAACGACGTCGGGGTCGTAAGGCTCCTCGAGATGATGGAAGAATTTGCCATCGACGATCTCGAAGAACTCTCGGTGCACATACTCACCCGTTCCCGCGACGCTATGGCGTCCGAGATACGGAAGTTGCCAAAGGGGACTTGGAAGAATGCGATGACTGTGGATGGGTACGACACGCCGATCGTGCTGTCAGCCGCGCTGACAATCTCAGACGACGGAATTCACGTCGATTATGCCGGTTCGTCGCCACAGTCGCCGCGCGGCATCAATGTCGCGATTAATTATGCCGCTGCGTACACAATGTTCGGTCTCGCGTGTGCGATCGGTGGAGGCATTCCGAACAATTCAGGCTCGCTCTCGATGTTTTCGATCGCCGCGCCTAACGGGTCAGTACTGAATGCATTGAAGCCAGCACCGGTGTCGACCCGGCATGTGATCGGGCAAATGCTGCCGGACGTTATATTCGGATGCCTGCGGCAAATCGTGCCGGATCGGGTTCCAGCCGAAGGCGCATCGTCGGTGTGGCTGATTACGATGCGGGGAGAGAGCGAGGGCACAAGCTCCGGCAGGTATGGCTTCACAGTAGGCTTTACGAGCAATGGCGGGACGGGAGCTCGGAGCAGCAAGGACGGTTTGTCGGCTACCGCCTTTCCGACAAGCCTGTCGGGTACCCCTGTCGAAATCGCCGAAACACAAACGCCGCTTTTGTTCTGGCGCAAGGAGCTGCGCGAGGGATCTGGCGGGGCGGGAAAGACACGCGGCGGCCTTGGCCAGGTTCTGGAGATCGAATCTGCCTGCCACAAGCCGTTCCAGGTTCTCGCATCATTCGACCGCATCGCGTTTGCGGCGCGCGGTCACGAGGGCGGGCAAGACGGCTCATCGGGGTTCATCGGACTGAAGTCGGGCCGTACGCTCAAGGGCAAGGGCGCTCAGGAGATCGATGCGGGGGAGCGGTTGGTGTTGTTGACACCGGGCGGCGCTGGTCGCGGAGATCCGCGCAACAGGGCAAAGGACGATGTGGCACGGGATGTCCGTGACGGTCTTATCTCGGCCGACGTGGCTCGATCGATCTACGGGATGGTATAGATTGCGACTGAGTGAGTGCCTGTAATATTGGGATAGCTCTCAATCGAGAAGAATCCAAGCTGGCCGACCTTGCTGCGAAGGTTGAATTGAATGCGCCGCGGTGTTAGCGGCGTGACAGATGCTTTGGTGCGGAGTGATCTCGCTCGACAAACCGGAGTTTGCGACCGCCAATTTGATTGGAGCTCAATTCGCGGAATGGGCATTGTGGAACGGCTGCTTCTGGCGCAGAGCGGTCGTTCCTAGAACCACAATGCATGAGCAAGCCGCATTTCGCGAGGTTCTCGGCTCTACGCAATATCGATCCGGCTGATGGCTTTCTCCGAATCTTTAATCGCCGACAAATACGTGTCGAAGTTTTCCTTCAGCCGTGACGTCGGACCCGCAACGCCGATTGCGTAAGGCTCTCCGCCGATCCGCCGCGCGATCGAGATTCCCATCACCTCGGCGACCGTCTCGCCCCGCGTCAGGAAATAACCAGCCTCGCGGCCGGCCAGAATGTCATTCTTGAAAGCCTTGGCGTCGGTGATAGTCGCGTCGGTGAACTGGGTGAACTTCAGTTTTCCGATCGCCTTGTCGAGCGCCTCGTCGCTGAGCAGGCTCAGCGTCGATTTGCCGAGCGCGCTGGTATGCGTCGGGAACGTATCGCCCGGCGAGGCCGTGTATCGCACCGTGTGGCTGCCCGGCATGACATCGAGATAGATCACGATATCACCCTGCATCTTGCCGATGATCACGGTTTCGCCTGTTGACTTGGCGAGTTGGGTGGCAATCGGCGTCAGCCGCTCCAGCGCGGTGTCGTAACGGCCGATCGATTGCGCGATGCCGAGCAGGCGCTTGGTCGGATAGATCCGTTTGCGCTCCTCCAGCACATAGACATAGCCGCGGATTTGCAGCGTGCGCACGATGCTGTGGCAGCTCGAGATCGGCACCGAGATCCGTTGCGATATTTCCGTTAGAGACAACGGACCGCCGGCTTCCGCGAAAGCTTCGAACAGATCCAGCGTTCGCGACGCGGCTTTGACCTGGTCCTGACTGCTGCTCATCCGCACTGCCTCGTTCAACTCTGCCTCCTCGTAGAGCGACACCCAGCCATCGGCAAGGCTGCCCTGAATGCCTGCTCATTGAGCGGGCCCAAAGAATAAGCATTTCGGCTAATAGAAATGCTTTTCGATATATCGAATTTAATGTATCCTCAAGAAATTGGAAGGGCCGAGCACGAATGTCCGCACCCGGTGGCCTTCTAGGAATTCGAGCTGGAGGGAGACGGAAATGAGCGATGCCACCATGACTCTTGCCCCCGCAAGCAGCCAACTCACATCGGATGAGCGCAAAGTCCTCGTTGCCGCGTCATTGGGCACGGTGTTCGAATGGTACGATTTCGTGCTGTTCGGCTCATTGGCCGGTCTGATCGGTCAGCAGTTCTTTTCCAAGGCCGATCCCTCGATCGCCTTCATCTTTGCATTGCTGGCGTTTTCCGCCGGCTTCATCGTCCGGCCGCTCGGTGCGGTCGTGTTCGGCCGGCTCGGCGATCTCGTCGGCCGCAAATATACGTTCCTCGTCACCATCCTGTTGATGGGCCTTGCGACCTTCGCGGTCGGGCTGCTGCCCGGCTATGATGCGATCGGCCTGTTTGCCCCGGCGATCCTGGTCAGCCTGCGCATGCTGCAGGGTCTTGCGGTCGGTGGCGAGTATGGCGGCGCCGTGGTTTACGTCGCCGAACATGCCACCAGGAACCGCCGCGGTTTCTTTACATCGTGGATTCAGGTGACCGGCACGGCCGGCTTCATTCTCAGCCTGGTCGTCGTTCTGATCACGCGGCTTAGCCTCGGCGAACCCGCATTTGCCGCCTGGGGCTGGCGGCTCCCGTTCCTGCTCTCGATCTTCCTGCTCGCGATCTCGGTGTGGATCCGGATGTCGCTGGAAGAATCGCCGGTATTCAAGCAGATGAAGTCGCACGGCACGCTGTCTAAGGCACCGCTGTCCGAAGCCTTCGGAAGCTGGCAGAACCTCAAATACGTGCTGGCCTCCCTGTTCGGCCTAATCGCCGGCTTCGGCGTGGTCTGGTACACGACGCAGTTCTACACGCTGCTGTTCCTGACGCAGACGCTGAAGGTCGATCCCGTCACCGCCAATGTGATTGTCGTCATTGCGCTGCTGCTGGCCGCCCCCTTCTTCGTGGTGTTCGGTTCGCTATCGGATCGCATCGGCCGCAAGAAGATCGTGCTCAGCGGCATCCTGCTGGCGGCGCTGGCGTTCTATCCGGCGTTCCGCGGCCTAACGCATTTCGGCAATCCAGCGCTGGAGCGCGCCATTGCGACTGCGCCGGTGGTGCTCGTCGCAGATCCCGCGACCTGCAGCTTCCAGTTCAACCTCACCGGCACCAGCAAGTTCACGACGCCCTGCGACGTGGCGAAGTCGCGGCTCGCCGCGCTCTCCGTCAGCTACAACATCCAGGCGGCGCCGGCAGGGTCGGCCCCGACCATCATGGTCGGCGGCAAGCCCGTCGCGTTGCCCGATCTCGCGGCTTCCGTGCAGGCCGCGGGTTATCCGGCGAAAGCCGATCCGGCGCAGGTCAATGCGTTCATGCTGACGTTGATCATCTTCGTCCTCGTGCTCTTCCTGACCATGGCCTATGGCCCGGTTGCGGCGATGCTTGTCGAAATGTTTCCGACCCGGATCCGCTACACCTCGATGTCGTTGCCCTATCACATCGGCACCGGCTGGTTCGGTGGACTGACGCCGACGTTTGCCTTCGCGCTCGTGGCGGCGACCGGCGACATCTATTCCGGCCTGTGGTTTCCGATTGTCATCTGTTCGGCGACCGCCCTGATCGGTGCGCTCATCATTCCCGAAACCAAAGACTTCGACATCAACCGCTAATTCGCGCCTTCTCGCGCGCCAACTTCGAGGAAACAATCATGACGACCAAAATCGATACCAGACATGTGGTCTCGCCCCGCGACGCCGAAACCATCGTCTCGTCCTGGGTGACCGCTAAGATCATGGCTTCGCCCGACGTGAGCGGTGCCGAGAAGATGAGCGCGGTCTCGCTCTACTTCAATCCCGGTCAGGGCCACGCCCGGCACAATCATCCGGCCGCCGAGCAGTTGATCTTCGTGGTCGGCGGCGAGGGCGAGATGATGATCGAGGACGACGCCGGCCAGCCGGTCAAGACTGCGATCGGTCCCGGCAGCCTCGTCACCATTCCGCGCGGCGCATTCCACTCCACCTTCAACACCGGCTGGGAGCCGCTGCGGATTCTCGCAGTCTACTCGCCGGCGGGCCCGGAAGCAGCGATGCGCAATTCCGAAGAGTTCGTGGTGCTCGCTCCCGGCGTCGTGCCGATGAAACTCTGACACCGGATATTGCCGACCAACCTTTCAACTCATTTCCTGCAGGAATTTATACCATGTCCAATCGACCGCCAAATCGAAACGCTGCTGGGAAACCGGCCAAGGCCATCGCCGTCAGCAACGTCAATATTGGCTTGCCGCTCACCCTCATCCTGATGGTGGTCTATGCCGGCTTCATCGGGCTCGGCACCTTCGCTCCGTCAGTGCTGGCCAAGCCGGTCCTCGCAGGCGGCACCACGACCTGGGCCTTCGCTTACGGCCTGTTCGTGATCGCGCTCGGCGTGGCGTTGTCAGGCGTTTACGTCCTGATCGCCAACCGTCGTTCGTGAGGAGGGATCGATGATCAACCCAACTGCCATCGCTCTCTTCGTTGCATTCGTCCTCGTGACCCTGGGCATCACCTGGTGGGCGGCGAAGCGAACCAAATCCACCGACGATTTCTATGCCGCCGGCGGCAAGATCACCGGCTTCCAGAACGGGCTGGCAATCTCGGGCGATTTCATTTCGGCCGGCGCTTTTCTCGGATTGTCCGGTCTGGTCTTCGCGTCGGGCTTCGACGGTCTCGTCTTCGCGGTTGGCTACACCACGGGCCTGCCGATCGTCGTCTTCCTGCTGGCCGAACGGTTGCGCAATCTCGGCCGATTCACGTTTACCGACGTGCTGTGTTACCGGCTAAGCGAAAAGCCGGTTCGCATCTTCTCCGCCTGCGCCTCGCTGGTGGTTGTGGCGTTCTACCTGATCGCGCAGATGGT
>JBOHIT010000652.1:0-4963 GCA_050726155.1 Bradyrhizobium sp. | reverse complement strand
ATGCGATCCTGCATGATGTTGAAGGCATCCACCATGACGGTGGAGATGCCGGGCCGGCCGCCGCCGCCGAAGAACTCGCGCTTCATGGTGCGCTCGGCGGAGAAGAACTTGCCGAGGCCGCGCTTGGGAGTTTCGGGCACGGCTTCCGGCACCACCGACACCGCAGCATCCGCGGACGGGCCGTGGGCATAGATCGTCGTCGCATGGGTGAAGACGTCGCTGGAAAGATTGGCGGCGATGACGATCTCGGCGCCGAAGGCGCGCGCCGCCGATACCGGCACCGGATTGACCAGTGCGCCATCGACCAGCCAGCGGTCGCCGACCAAAGCCGGCGGGAATATTCCGGGCAGCGCGTAGGAGGCCTGCATCGCGTCGATCATGCGGCCATGGGTCAGCCAGATCTCGTGACCGGTGCGAACCTCGGTTGCAACGGTGGCGAATTTGACCGGCAGGTCCTCGATCAGGCCCTGGCCCATCGTCGCCTCGAGTTCGGCGGCAAGCCTGGCGCCGCCGATCAGGCCGGAGCCGTTCAGGCGGATATCGAGATAGCCGAAAATATTGCGCGGTTGCAGGCCGCGCGCCCATTCCTCCACTTTGTCGAGTTGTCCGGAGGCATAGGCGCCGCCGACCACCGCGCCGATCGAGGTTCCGACCACGACATTGGGAACGATACCGTGGGCGACCAGGGTCTTGATGATGCCGATATGGGCAAAGCCGCGCGCGGCGCCGCCGCCCAGCGCCAGCCCGATCACGGGCCGGCGGATACTGCCGAGCCCTACCTTGTCGTGGCCGTCGGAGCCCTTTTGGCCGCGGCCCATCCAATTATCCAACACAACAACTCTCCTGCGGCTTCAAGCATATTCGCCGCGGCGCGGCCCTGCCAGAATCACCGCCATCAATTCCCGCTGAATGGTTTATGACCGGCGAAAGCTGCCTAGGTGGGGATCATGGCTGGACCGCGACCGCCCCATTAACATTGGGAATTGGGACCGGTTCCAACCCACAGGGGCTTGAGCTTGCTGTGGAGGCTTGAATTTGCCGCGTTTTCGGTGAAAAGCATGGCCATGACTTCGCGAGGCAATGGCATCGGCGCGGACGGGGGCGCATGGCGGCTTTTCCCGCTGCTTCTGCTTGCGCTGGCGTTGCTGGTCCCGGGCCCGGTTTCGGCCCAGATGTTCTCCGATCGCCCGCCACCCGTGCCGCCGTCCTTGATTCCGGACGCACCGTCGGGTCCGGCGATGAACCTGGCGCCGCCTTCCGGATCGATCCCGAGCCTGCCGCCAACCCTGACCCAGCCGACCATCGTGCCGCCGTCGATCGCCACCGTTCCGCCGGCGGCACCGGCCCCGGGCGCCACGGCGGCCGGCCAGGCGGTGCTGTCATTGACCGCGCGCTACGGCAAGGACCTGCCGGTCATCAATAGCGGGCTGGTGTGGCGGGTGTTCGCGGACAAGCCCGACGACAGCGGTACGTTCAAGCTGATCCGCGAGGAGCGCGGCGCGACCCCGAACATCGTGCTGCCGCCAGGCAATTATGTCGTGCACGTCGCACTCGGCCTCGTCAGTGCGGTACGGGCGGTGAGCCTGAAGTCGGAAACCGATCGCGAATCCTTCGTGCTTCCGGCCGGCGGCCTGCGCATCGAAGGCCGCGTCGGTACCTCCAAGATTCCGCCGAACCAGATTTCGTTTGCGATCTACAAGGGCAGCCAGTTCGACGGCGCCGAGCGGCAATCGCTGCTGCCCAACGTCGCGGGCGGCGACGTCGCGCTGCTGCCGGAGGGGACCTACTACATCATCTCCAACTACGGCGACGCCAATTCCGTGGTGCGTTCCGACATCCGTGTACAGGCCAGCAAGCTGACGGACGTGATCGTCACCCATCGCGCCGCGGTCATCACGCTGAAGCTGGTCAGCGACAAGGGCGGCGAGGCGCTCGCCAACACCGCCTGGTCGGTGATCACGCCGGGCGGCGACGTCATCAAGGAATCGATCGGCGCATTTCCCCGCGTCGTCCTGTCCGAAGGCGAATATCGCGCCATTGCCAAGAACGAAGGCAAGGTGTTCGAGCGCCCGTTCAACGTCGTCAACGGCGTTGACGGCGAGGTCGAGGTCGTGGCGCGGTGATTGTTCGCGCTTCGTAGGGCGGAGTGGAGCCGAAGGCGTAATCCGCCGACCTGGTTACAATATCAAGCTACGTTGTGCTTGCTTGCGATTGATCTCGATAGATTGCCGGTGCCGAGGACGACGCCGCGAGTGATTGTGGAGCATTCGTAACGGCGGATTACGCCTTCGGCTCCAATCCGCCCTACCGCGCCGCCTCGTACGCAAGCGCAATTTCGCGACCCGCGTGCGACAAATCAACCCGACGGGCAAACAGATTCTGATTTTCGGAATTCATGTCAAGCCCCGAAATCAAAAATATTTCGCTTTATCAGAAGGACGATCAGTGGCACATCTTGGTCATCCCGTCCCGCTCAGAGGGGCGTTGGCCATCGTCGCTGGCGAGGGGCGGGTCGCGGTGGACGCCGAGGTTGCGACTGACGAGCGCGACCAAAGCGTACGGCAAAGGCGTGTGGTCCTGACGTCGCGGTGCTGACGTCAATGCACCTGGAGGCATCAGCTTCTCAGGGCGCAACGGAGGCAAAAGAGCCGTTCTCCGGGGAGAGCGCGCTATAAGCCGTAAAGCCATTGCGCAGGGAATGTCGGATGTTCTCCGCTGCCCTGTATGCTCATGTGCATGTTCCTTTGTGCACGTCGCACATGAGATCGCGGGTGCAGCGCGCATCCGGCATTCCCTGCGCCCTCTGATATCAGAGGGCGAAGAATTTCAAGTAAAGCTCGGGCGCAAGGCGTCGCGAGATCGCGAAGTCGTATCTGCCTGGCTGTTTGAAAACTGAATCAGAAAATCGTAACCATTCCGAGTTAGCCGGAACGGTATAGCTCCGCAGCTTCCGGACGACTACCTAGAACCGCGTCACGATGTCCGACAGCGCCGGGCGAGGGCGGTCCTCGGCGGGCTTCGACGGCGTGCCGATGTGGATGAAGCCGGCGAGCTTTTCGTCCGGCTTGACGCCGAGGCCGTCGAGCACGTCGCGGTCGAACGCGAACCAGCCGGTGAGCCAGTTGGCGCCGTAGCCGAGTGCGGTCGCCGCGGTGACGATGTTCATGGCGCTGGCGCCGGCGGACAATTCCTGCTCCCACGCCGGCACCTTCGGATGCGGTTTGGTAAAACTCACCACCGCGATCACCAGCGGCGCATCCATCAGCCGGCGTTTCTCCATCTCGACATCGGCCGCCGGCGCGCCCGGATTCTTCCGCGCGAACACTTGAGCGATGACGTCGCCGGCGCGGGCGCGGGCGTCGCCCTCGAACACGATGAAGCGCCAGGGCGTCAGCTTGCCGTGATCAGGCACCCGCGCGCCGATGGTCAAGATGGTCTCGAGTTCGCCGGCCGAGGGGCCGGGGCCGCTCATCTCGCGCGGTTTGACGGAGCGGCGGAGTTTCAGCAGTTCAAGGGCATCGGGCACAAGGGTCTCTTTCGTCGGACGGGATTAGGCAATTGCCTATCACGGACATAGGAAGGCAACGAGGCCGGCGAAAGCCAGTTTAGACCGATTGTGACGAGTTACGGCTTGCGGGCGGGCATCTTCGCCGCCCGCTCCAGCAGATCCTTGCCGAGATCTTCCAGAATTTCCCGCGTCGCCAGAAACAGGCTGTGGCCCTGATCGGTCTCAATCGCCAGCGCCACCACCGTGGGCCGATTGGGATCCGGGATCAGCTGATACGCCCGGATCGGAAAAGCTGGAAGCTCCTGCTCCTCGGTCATCAGGTCTCCAGCCGTGCCCGCTTCACGTCCGGTGGCGTGGCTTCCTCCACCAGCGCGGCGATCGCCTCGTCCGTTGACATCACCGTTTGTCCCTCGCTGCCGAGGCGGCGGATCGAAACCGAATGGCTCTCGGCCTCCTTCTTGCCAACCACCAGTAGCGCCGGGATCTTCGCCAGCGAGTGTTCGCGGACCTTGTAGTTGATCTTCTCGTTGCGCAAATCGATCTCGACCCGCAGCCCGGCGCGCCGCGCGGCGGCGGCGACCACCTTGGCGTATTCGTCGCCTTCGGAGGTGATCGTGGTGACGACGGCCTGCACCGGCGCCAGCCAGAGCGGGAAGTTGCCGGCGAAATGCTCGATCAGGATGCCGATGTAGCGCTCCATCGAGCCGCAGATCGCCCGATGCACCATGACCGGCGTCTTCTTGGAGCCGTCGGCGTCGATGTAGAACGCGCCGAACCGTTCCGGCAGGTTGAAGTCGACCTGCGTGGTGCCGCATTGCCAGTCGCGGCCGATGGCGTCACGCAGCACATATTCGAACTTCGGCCCGTAGAACGCGCCTTCGCCGGGGTTGATCGCGGTCTTGATGCGATTGCTGCCGCCGGCCTGAATTTCCGACAACACCGTGGCCATCACGCGCTCGGCGTGATCCCACATCTCGTCGGTGCCGACGCGCTTGTCAGGACGCGTCGAGAGCTTCACCGTGAGCTCCCCGTCGAAGCCGAAATCGGCATAGGTCGACAGGATCAGGTCGTTGATCTTCAGGCACTCGTCCGCAAGCTGCGCTTCGGTACAGAACACATGCGCGTCGTCCTGCGTAAAGCCGCGCACGCGCATCAGCCCGTGCATCGCGCCCGACGGTTCATAACGATGCACGACGCCGAATTCGGCGAGGCGCAACGGCAGGTCGCGATAGCTCTTCAGCCCGTGCTTGAAAATCTGCACATGGCCGGGGCAGTTCATCGGCTTTAACGCAAACCAGCGCTTGTCCTCGGCCTCGTCGCCGGCCGATTGCGCCGCGAACATGTTCTCGCGGTACCAGTCCCAATGGCCCGAGGTCTCCCACAGCACCTTGTCGAGGATCTGCGGCGCGTTGACCTCGCTGTAATCGCCGGTCAGGCGGCGGCGCATATAGGCAA
>JBOHIT010000651.1:0-6895 GCA_050726155.1 Bradyrhizobium sp. | reverse complement strand
GCAGCAGCGTCGCGATGCCGGTTTCGTTCGTCTGCGTGTCGAACGTGTAGGTCAAGGTATTGCCGTCGGCGGAGAGTTCCAACGGCAGTTCCTTCAGCGCCGCGGGAATTTCGTGCAGCGTGTTCTGAAGCTGCAGCGCGAGCTGCTTCTTGCCGAGCTTGCGCATCAGCACGTTTTTGTCTTCGACGAGGATCAGCTCGCCCTTGCTGATCACGCCGATGCGATCGGCCATTTCCTCGGCCTCTTCGATGTAGTGCGTGGTCAGGATGATGGTGACGCCGGAGGCCTGGAGTGCGCGCACCACTTCCCACATGCCCTTGCGCAGTTCGACATCGACGCCGGCGGTCGGTTCGTCCAGGAACAGAATCTGCGGCTCGTGCGACAGCGCCTTGGCGATCATCACGCGACGCTTCATGCCGCCGGACAGCGTGACGATCTTGGCATCCTTCTTGTCCCACAGCGACAGGTCCTTCAGCACCTTCTCGATATGGGCCGGGTTCTTCGGCTTGCCGAACAGGCCGCGGCTGAAGCTCACGGTCGCCCACACCGATTCGAACGCGTCGGTGTGCAGTTCCTGCGGCACCAATCCGATCAGCGAGCGCGCGGCGCGATAATCGTTGTTGATGTCGAACCCGTTCACGGCGACGCGGCCTTCGGTCAAATTCGCAATGCCGCAGATGATGGAGATCAGCGTGGTCTTGCCGGCGCCGTTCGGTCCCAGCAGCGCGAAAATCTCGCCGCGGCGGATATCCAGATTGACGTTATTCAGCGCCTTGAAGCCCGACCCGTAGGTCTTGGACAGGTTGGCGACGGAAATGATCGGGGACATCGAGAGCATGCGTTCTGATCTGGAATTGTGGCAACAGGAACTTGGGGCACGGCGCTACGGCTGCGGCCGCGTTGGCGCGGGCGAGGGCAGCGGGAACTCCGAGATAGGAATGCGTGACCCGTTTCGCAATCGGCGGAGAGGATTATTATCTCTTCTTCGCCGGCTTTTTCGCGGGCGTGCCCTTTGCCGCCGCGGCCTTGGGCGGTTCGGTTTGCTCGGGCACCTTCGCCAAGGTCATGATCTGCGTCTGCGCATTGACGGGGCCGTTGGGACGGGCGGGATCGAGCAATTGTTCCTCACCCAATCCCACGGTCAGCAGCCGCTTGCCTGAAATCTTGAAGGTGTTGACCAGGATATCGCGGATCGCATCGGCGCGCCGCTGGCTGAGGAACACGGCATGGTCGCGCCTGGCGCCGGACTCGACATGGCCGACGATCAGGAACGTGTAGTTGAGCAGCGAAGCGTTGACCAGCGTGTCGGCCAGCTTGCCAAGCGTCTGATAAGATTCCGGCCGCACGATCGGGGTGTCGATATCGAACTGCACATCGATGTTGACGCCCGGCAGCTTGTTCAGCTCGGGCGCGATCGGCGGACGTTTCTGTGGCGGCGGCTCGTTCTTGCCACGTGATTTCGAGCGCTCGACGACTTGCGCGCGGAGCGCCGGAATATCGAGCTCCAGCGGCGTTTGCAGTCCGGCGAGCTTGGTCGCGACCTCGTCCGGCGCCCGGTATCCGACGTCGGCGATGGACTTGGTGCACCGAGCGCTCACGGTGGGCAGGTCCAGCAGGCAGTTAAGGGATTTAAAGACTTCCCGGCCTTTGCCGTGGCATTTCTTGACGACTTCGTACTCGCATTCGCGCCCGACGGTGGCGCGCGCCGCGATGCGCTTCTGGATCGCATCGAACGCCCGCGGATAGTCGGCCTTGCACGCCGCCGACATCGTGTCCTGGTTGCGGTAGAGGCACTCTTTCAGGCGGGTGGAGTCGATGTTGACGCCGCGGCAATTGGCCGTGATGTCAGGGGCGCAGCTCTTGCCGAGCATCGCCGCCCCGTCGCCAAAGCTCATCGTCTGCGCCGCCGCCAGCGACGGCGCGGTGAGCGCTAGAATGAGCAGGATAAACCTTCCGCGGACCATGGTTGTATCTCAACCGATGAATGCATCATTGGTCAAGGGCTTGGGCGCAGAGAAAGCCGTCCTGTCACAATGTCTGATGTCCAAGGCTGTCTCCGTTCAGGAAGCCGGCCCGCTGTGGCCAGCCGGCCCTGGCGATTCGAGGTCAATTGTCAAACCAGGAGAAGGCATGAATTCGCGTTCTCGCGGCGCGACAGGCCCGAGGTTTGCGTTCGTTTCACCCTCCCGAGAACGAGAGGGCGCAGGGAATGCCGGATGCGCGCTGCACCCGCGATCTCATGTGCAACGTGCACAAAGAAGTGCGCACATGAGCATACAGGGCAGCGGAGAACATCCGACATTCCCTGCGCAATGGCTTTACGGCTTATAACGTGCTCTCCCCGGAGAACGGCTCTTTTGCCTCCGTTGCGCCCTGAAAGGCAGTTGCCTCCAGGTGCATTGACGCCAGCACCGCGACGTCAGGACCACACGCCTTTGCCGTACGCGTCATGCGCTTACGTCTTGCGCACTTCGCGTCCACCGCGACCCGTCCCTCGTTGTGACGATGGCCAACGCCCCTCTGAGCAGGACGGGATGGCCAATATGTGCCACTGATTTGCACTTCGGATAAAGCGAAATATTTTTGACTTCGGGGCTTGACACGATTTCTGTGAATCAGAAGTGGTTTGCCCGTCGGGTTGTTTTGCCGCACCCCCGCGTCCAGATTGTTGTTGCGCGAAAGGCGACGCAGTCCGCAGGACGTCGAGTAATGCCGTAACGTCCACTGATGGACCTTCGATCAATGGGCCCAGGAGCGCGATTTCCAAGAGCCGCAACCTCCTGCATCGCGTTAACCTGTAGCAGCTGCCATATCTGGCCGGAATGATTCTGTCGAAAGCCGTAGTTCTCCGGATATTTCGGTGGGAGGAAGTGTTGCTATTTCACTGACGGTTGGTTGCCTGAATTGCTTTCACTTGCGAATTGCGGATAACGAGACTTCGCCGAAGTAAATCTCATGAGACCAGACACCGATGTCTTCGCGGGCGACGCGGGGTGCATTTAATTTTCGGGTATCAAACCCACTATCGATACGAAGGGCAGGCGCGCGATGCGCAAGGCAATGATCTCAACGGCGTCAATTTTGACGCTAGCTCTCGCTGGTTCAGCTTTTTGGCCGACAGTACAGCCCGATGTGGAGCGCTTGGGAGACAGCGTTTACGAGACGATCTGGGTATGGCGCATTCCCGCTTACGCAGATAATCCGTCCTGGCGCATTCGGTGGAGTTGGAGCGATCCACTTCGGGCGCAGGCGAGATGTTGCCGGGCGCTGTAACGATCTAATTCCGTGCAGGGCGAGGATTTATTACGACTGGCGCGGACCCCGTGCGATATCTAGGACTTCGCGCTGCGGGCAGGCTCCACTGAAACATTCGAGCCGAAAAACGGCCGTGCGCGCAACGTCAGCGCGAGATGACGCGCGACCCGGAAGGCCATTGGCGCCGACCTCCCATCGGGCTCGCTCCGATTTCCCATCCGGCGCCGCCCCAGATCGCGTCTACCGCCCCAAGCTCGCCTGCGGCGTCACGAACAAAGAATATGTTTGGTACAGCGTTGGTATGCAACGCACCGCCTCCACCATTCGCCTGGAGTTTCAGGATGCACCAAACGTGGGCTAATCGAATCTCATGGCGATCATGGAGTTCGGTGATGATTTGGTTATCGCTTGATGCTTTGTTCAAGGCACGAATTTGAAAGGCCACTTCATCTGTATCGTCTTCGGTCTTGACGGCGAAGCGGCGCATGAAAGTCGCGCCAAGCCACGAAATCCTGACTTCCGCCGCAGGTGACGTGTCCTCCCTGAATCGTTGGCTGGCGATGAATTTGCGAGAAATCGCAGCCGTTACCGAAGGATCCGCCGACTCCACCGGAGTTGCACGTGGGGAACAGCTAACGGGGGTACCCGGTCCCAAGGCGGCGGAGTTGGCAGCCGCCGGTTCGTTCTCTATCGCGGCGAGGCGGGCGTTTCCGGCTGCGAGCAAGAGCAAAGCTGAGCAAAGGATCCGACCTGACCTGCGACGCATTTTGGTTTCTCCGAGTTCGACGAGGCAAGATAAACCGAACATCGGTTGTGTAAATAACGACATTAACCTTTGGTTAAGGATAAACAATACATAAAATAATAGACAAAATTATGATGAATACTTCAAAATGAAGGATCTATATTTGTCTAAAACCGAATTTGTTCCAGACGAATGGCTCGCAAATGTCGTGCCGCGCGTCATTCGGCGCGACTCGTTTCGCTGATCGCATCACGCTTGCGAACCAGAAGCGAGATCATTTTGGATGCGCATCACGCCCGGTGACATCGCCCCAATCGAGCAGGCGCACTACGATAATGGCCGTGGGGGCAAGGCGTTCCGAAAGCCGTCCTAAAGACGACTGAACTGACGGAACGGTCGTTTGACGAGGTCGATGAGGGTCTTGCTTAACGAGGGTGAAGGCGATGGCGCGAATGTCGCCGTTTGGCACATCGCGTTGTTTCGTTCCGATGTGGAATTTGGTCGCTATCAGGGAATAGCGGACATCGATCAATCTCGATTTATGCGTAGGCCGCCTAAGTCTCGCTCGTCCGCACCAAGTGAGAAATCAACCGAATAACCGCTGCTCACACCCGCTCGACAAAACTATCGACCACCTTCTTCTCGCCGGCCTTTTCGAAGGCGATGGTGAGCTTGTTGCCGTCGACTTTCACAACGTTGCCGTAGCCGAACTTCTGGTGGAAGACGCGGTCGTCGAGCGAGAATTCCGAAACGGTACCGGTGGATTTGGCGACCAGTTCGCCTTCGATCACCATCGGCCCGCGCTTGGTGCGCGAGAAGCCGCCGCCGGTATCGCTGCGCGAACTTGAGAACGATGATTGGCTTTCCTCAAAGCCGCCGCGCGTCTGGCCGTGACGGCCGGCCTGGTTGTTGCGTGCGCGATTGGCCTGCGCGCGCTGCCAGCCCGGCGTGGTGTAGCTGGAACCGAAGGATTCCACGTTGTCGAAGCGCGAAGCGCCGTAGCCGCCGCTGCCACCCCAGCCCGAGCCGCCCTTGGACTCCGTGATCTCGACATTGGGCGCCGGCAATTCGTCGAGGAAGCGCGACGGGATCGTGGTTGTCCAGGTGCCGTGAATGCGGCGGTTGGTGGCGAAATACCATTTGGCGCGGCGGCGGGCGCGGGTCAGCCCGACATGGGCGAGCCGCCGTTCCTCTTCCAGACCGGCGCGGCCTTGTTCGTCGAGCGTGCGCTGGCTCGGAAACAGGCCTTCCTCCCAGCCGGGCAGGAACACGTTGTCGAATTCCAGACCTTTGGCCGAATGCAGCGTCATCAGCGACACCGCTTCGTCGTCGGCGCCGCCGTCGCGGTCCATCACCAGCGAGATATGTTCGAGGAAGCCCTGCAGGTTCTCGAACTCCTCCATCGAGCGCACCAGCTCCTTGAGGTTATCGAGCCGTCCGGCGGCGTCGGCGGAGCGGTCCTTCTGCCACATCTCGGTATAGCCGCTCTCGTCGAGCACGATTTCGGCCAGTTCAGTGTGCGGGGTGACCTCGCGCTGCGCGCGCCAGCGGTCGAAATGCAGGATGAGATCGCGCAACGAGCCGCGCGCCTTCGGCTTCAGCTCGTCGGTCTCGACCACGGCACGCGCCGCCTCGAACAGCGGAATGCGGCGCTTGCGGGCGTGGTCGTGCAGCATCTGCACGGTGGCGTCGCCGAGGCCGCGCTTGGGCACATTGACGATGCGCTCGAAGGCGAGATCGTCGGCCGGCGAATTGATCACGCGTAAGTAAGCCAGCGCGTCGCGGATTTCGGCGCGTTCGTAGAACCTGGGACCGCCGATCACGCGATAGGGCAGGCCGAGCGTCACAAACCGATCTTCGAACTCGCGCATCTGGAACGAGGCCCGCACCAGGATCGCGACCTCGTTGAGATTGTCGCCGGCGCGCTGCAGTTCCTCGATCTCCTCGCCGATGGCGCGGGCTTCCTCTTCCGAATCCCAGGAACCGGTGACGGTGACTTTCTCGCCGTCGACATCCTCGGTACGTAGTGTCTTGCCGAGCCGGCCTTCATTATGCGCGATCAGATGCGAAGCGGCGGCGAGGATGTGGCCGGTGGAGCGGTAATTGCGTTCGAGGCGAATGACTTTTGCGCCGGGAAAATCGTGTTCGAAGCGCAGGATGTTGTCGACCTCCGCGCCGCGCCAGCCATAGATCGACTGGTCGTCGTCGCCGACGCAGCAGATGTTTTTCGGTGCGGTCAGGGTGGGAAGGGCGGCCTCTTGCGGCGGTGCGGTTGCATCGCCGGCAGGCTGGGCAATGACGGCGGTATCGACGGCTCCGGGAATGACGGACGAAAGCGGCACGCTCTGTTTCGACGGCGCCTGCGACAGCAGCCGCAGCCACAGATACTGCGCGACGTTGGTGTCCTGATATTCGTCCACCAGAATGAACTTGAACCTGTGCTGGTATTGCCTGAGCACATCGGGATGCTCGCGGAACAGCCGGATGTTTTCCAGCAGCAGATCGCCGAAATCGGCGGCGTTGAGGATTTTCAGGCGCTCCTGATAGAGCGCGTAGAGCTTGCCGCCGCGGCCGTTGCCGAATACGGCGGCTTCGCCCGGCGGCACCTGCGACGGCGTCAAGCCGCGATTCTTCCAGCCGTCGATCAGTCCGGCGAGCATCCGCGCCGGCCAGCGCTTGTCGTCGATGTTCTCTGCCTGCAGCAACTGCTTCAGCAGCCGGACCTGGTCGTCGACATCGAGCACGGTGAAATTGGATTTCAGCTGCACCAGCTCGGCATGGGTGCGCAGGATGCGGCCGCCGATGGAGTGAAAGGTGCCGAGCCACGGCATGCCTTCGACGGCCTGGCCCAGCATCTGGCCGAGCCGCAGCTTCATCTCGCGCGCCGCCTTGTTG
>JBOHIT010000650.1:0-4104 GCA_050726155.1 Bradyrhizobium sp. | reverse complement strand
CGGATGCGGGCGCACGCCAACTTGCGCCAGGAGGGCTCTCCTCAGTAAACGCTTACCCGCCGTGCCGCGCGCGACTGGCCGGTTTTCAGACGTCCACGACTGGCCGGTTTTGACGTGTCCACCGAGGGTGAACCAGGCCGAAAGAACGATCATCGCAGAAACCAGTGGACACGGCCACGGTTTTCGCCTAATCTTCGCCCAGCATGAATCGTCGCTGCGCCGTCAGTTACGGGCGTAGCTCGCCGCGCGTTTGCGTGCGTCGCCTATGTGTGAAATTGCGACGCCCGATGGCGCGCAAGAGGCGATCCCGTGAATGGCCGACCTATTTTCCGGGCGGTGGGGACTGCCCGCCGCTCTCGGCCACTCCACTGCTGGGACCAATATTCAGGATTCATGTCGATGCAGACAGCTGGCGTAGTCCGGCGCAGAAAAAGACGTGGAAGCGGTATCCAGAGTGCCAGCGCGCATCGCTGTCATGCTTCCTCACCGCCGAGGATGCGCAGGACTTTCTAGGGCGTCATCAACAAGACTTCCCCGGCGGATTTATCGTCTCGGCTACGCTCGGTCCGTACCATGGCGTGATCCGGCATCGAGAGGGCTACACCGATAGCCACTCTTCGGTCTGGCTCCGCAGAAAGCACAGCTATGCATACCTGTTCCTGTTTCGGGCTGTTCCATGATCCACCCATGGCCTGGCGGCGACCAGTTGCTGCTAAGCGCTTGGCCCAATTGGGCACCCAAGCACGTCCTTGAGGAGTACGAGGGGCCTCGGCTGATCGTTCATGAGCGCGGCGGCAGAGACTACCTCGGGCTGGTGGTCGATCACGACGACAATAAGGTGCGGTGGATTTTTACCCCCGTGTCGCCGGTCGAACTTCGGGGGTTGATGCATCACGGCGAGACGCTTCGATCTGCCATCCTCAAGGATCGGGTTTTCGTTGTCGATTATGATGCCGAATCCCAGTCGACAGCGGAGGTGTCCGAAATCGACGGCGACAACATACCGGAGAGCGCGCTCCCCGCTGTCAGCGCGCTGATGCCGTCATACCTCAAGGCCGCATTCCCACTCACGGAGGAACAAAGGGCACGACCCTATTTCGACCTGCAGTCAGCGACCGGCCGTGGACTGCCTTTCGGTGACATCTCCGCAATTACGTCGCAGATGCAGGCGGTCTGGGCCACTATCGCGCGCTCGCTAAACATCGCAAACGGGCAACTGGCGGCAACCTCCGGTGGTAGCGGGTCGGTGCGCGTCTTTGTTGATACTCCGCCGGAGCAATTCGGACGTATCGCCGCCGTCTATCGCGACCTTGCGCTAGCCCTTGGCAACCCAGCCCTGTTGGCTAGGCAAATTCAGATTTACGACCGCGTCCCTATTGCAGCTTTTGCGAAATACTTGAGCACGATCAAGAAGCACGATGTCGAAGTACTCGCACAGTCGGAGCAGCAAGCGGCGTTTCTCGGCCCCCATGCAGCGGAGAGGGCCATGAGGGTAGTTCCGGAGGCGGTCGCGTTGACGCGACCGCCTGAAGTGGACACCTCTCCACAAGCGATCACTCTCGATCTTCACGGCTACTTCGAGAATTTTTGGCGGGGGAAGAAGACCGGGAAGTTTGAATTCTACGACTTGTTGACGGCGAAGACTTATACCGGCCCTCTCGCGCCGAGGCTGATGGCGAGCCTTCGGCCTGATGAGTTCGCGATGGTGCTCGGGCGCGTCACGCTCAAACGGTACTACGCAACGGTCACCGTTACCTACGTCGCGCCCGACAAAGAAAAGTACACGCTCCAAGACTACGCGCCGGTGACGCCGCTCAAGGTCATCTAGTCACCCTCCGCCAGTCCGAGACTGAGCAGCCACGTCGACACCCCCAACCCGCGCCGCTTGGCCTTCGCTTCGAGCAGCGCCTTCTGTTCCTCAGTACACCGCACACCGATGACCGCTTCCTTGCGATCGGCCGCCGGCTTTCTCCGCTTTGGGGCCACCTTTTTTACCATAGGCTAATGTTTGCACACTAGAAATACCGATTCAACCCAGAAACCCCTTGACCTTCGTTACGCTAATGTGCATACATTAGCCCATGACGACAACCGACGCACTGCCCCTCAGCGAGCGCCAGCAAAAGGGCCTGATCATCGCGGCCACCATGCCCATCACGCAAAACGGGGCGGATTTCGTCGTGCCCTCGCAAAGCCTCAATGGAAAATATCGCGTGGACGGCTCTGCGAAGACGTGCTCCTGCCCGGATTTCGAATTGAGGCAGCAGCCCTGCAAACATGTCTTTGCGGTCGAGTACGTGCAGCGCCGCGAGACTACCGTCCACCCTAGCGGCGCCACGACCGTCACCGAGACGAAGGCCGTCCGGTTCACTTACGCGCAGAACTGGCCCGCCTACAACGCGGCACAAACGACGGAGAAGGAACACTTCGTCCGCCTGCTCCGCGATCTGGTCGGCGCCGTCGCCGAACCGGAACGCACGATCACCGGCCGCAAGCCGCTTCCGCTGCGCGACATGCTCTTCTCGGCCGCATTCAAGGTATACAGCGGCTTCTCTGGTCGTCGCTCCATGACCGACCTGCGGGCAGCTCACAGCGCTGGCCTGGTCGACCGCTTGGCGTCCTACAACTCGGTATTCCGCGTCATCGAGTCGGATGCCGTGACGCCGATCCTGCATCAGCTCATCGAAGCCAGCAGCCTGCCGCTGCGCGAAGTGGAGCAGGACTTCGCTGCCGATTCGACCGGCTTCGGAACGTCAACGTTCTTCCGCTACTACTCGATGAAGTACCAGCACGAACAGGTCGGCCGGCAGTGGATCAAAACGCACGCGATGGTCGGGACGAAGACCAATGTGGTGACTGCTGTGGTCATCAGCGGTATGAACGAGCACGACAGCCCGCAGTTCCCGGCGCTGGTCGAGAAGACGGCGCAGAACTTCACCATGCGCGAAATCTCAGCCGACAAGGCATACAGTGGGCGCGACAACCTGGCGTTGGTCGAGAGCCACGGCGCTCTGCCCTTCATTCCGTTCCGCTCGAACGCCAAGCCCGACCCGAAAGCGCCCGCATGGAACCGCCTGTTCCACCTGTTCGCGCTTAACCGGGACGGCTTCCTCGCCCACTACCACAAGCGCTCAAACGTCGAGGCCACGTTCTCGATGGTCAAGCGCGTCTTCGGAGACTCGGTGCGCAGCAAGACGCCGACCGCGCAGAAGAACGAAGTGCTCCTCAAGATCATCTGCCACAACATTCGCTGCCTGATTCACGAGATGCATGAGCTGGGCTTGGTGCCGACGCTGGAGAAAATCGTCTGCCCCAAAACGGCTGGGGCTGCCCCAGAACTGTTGCTCAACTAGGGGTTCTGAGGCAAAGCCCCGTGACCGGGCTTTGCCCAAGCAAGCAGGAGGCAACAACGGATTGCGCGGATTAGACGGATTTCTGAGTCCTACTCCGTGAAATCCGTTCAATCCGCGCAATCCGTTGTTGGTTTTCTGAGTGCTTAGGCAAAGCCCTGACCGGGCACGCGTCTCTGTAGCGCGGGCTCGCTACCCATCCCGGCGCCCGGCGTGCTACAGGGCCAGCCGGTTTTCCGAGCATGGGGGAGAAGATGTCGTCGGGCGTCGAGACGCGCACGCAGGAATGGCTCGCGGGGAATTTCGCGCCCGGCATCATCGCCGCGATGGAAGCCGGGCCGGTGTTCGGCCCCGACGGGACGCCGCGGCGGATGTCGCGCTATATCTTCGGCCGCTTGCAGCGCCAGTTGAAGATCGTGCGCTGGCTCGACCAGCTCGAGTTCGACAGCTTCCTCGACGTCGCGTCGGGATGGGAGCACTACCCGTTCCTGGCCCGCGAGCGCCGCGGCGCCGAGGGCTTCTACAGCGACTTCGTGCACGCCCTCAACGTTCCCGACGCCCCGGCCTACGGCAAGCAGGACCACAGCGTGACGCTGCAGCTCCCGGTGCTGCCGTTCCAGGACGGCGCCTTCGACGTCGTCCTGTGCTCCGAGGTCTTCGAGCACCTGGTGCGCCCGGTCGAGGCGATCGCCGAGTTGTGCCGCGTCGCGCGACGCTACGTCATCCTCACCACCCTCGACGGGCGGGCGGCGAC
>JBOHIT010000649.1:0-15563 GCA_050726155.1 Bradyrhizobium sp. | reverse complement strand
TACACCCAGGCGGAGAATTCCTGCATGGGCCGGAAATGATCCTTCGGAAGATGCGGACGTGCGCGGGACAGCTGTCCTTGCAGCGGCCCGAAATGCGAAAGTGGAGTCAAGAATGAAGACACGCGCTGCTGTCGCGTTCGAAGCCAAGAAGCCCCTGGAGATCGTTGAAGTCGATCTTGAGGGACCGAAGGCTGGTGAGGTCCTGGTCGAGATAAAGGCGACCGGAATCTGTCACACGGACGCCTATACGCTTGACGGCTTCGACAGCGAGGGAATCTTTCCTTCGATCCTCGGCCATGAGGGCGCCGGCATCGTTCGCGAGGTCGGCCCGGGCGTCACGTCGGTGAAGCCGGGCGATCATGTGATCCCGCTTTACACGCCCGAATGCCGCCAGTGCAAAAGCTGCCTGAGCCAAAAGACCAACCTCTGCACCGCGATCCGCGCCACGCAGGGCAAGGGCGTCATGCCCGACGGCACGTCGCGCTTCAGCTACAAGGGTAAGCCGGTCTTCCATTACATGGGCTGTTCGACGTTTTCGAACTTTACCGTGCTGCCGGAAATAGCGGTGGCAAAGATCCGCGAAGACGCCCCGTTCGACAAGAGTTGCTACATCGGTTGCGGCGTAACGACAGGCGTCGGCGCGGTGGTCAACACCGCCAAGGTCACGCCGGGCGCCAATGTGGTGGTGTTCGGACTTGGCGGAATCGGCCTCAACGTGATTCAAGGCGCCAGAATGGTAGGCGCCGACAAGATCATCGGGGTCGATATCAACGACAGCAAGAACGAATGGGGCCGTCGCTTCGGCATGACCCATTTCGTCAACCCGACCAAGGTTGGCGGCGACATCGTCGCGCATCTGGTCACGCTCACCGACGGCGGCGCCGACTTCACCTTCGATTGCACCGGCAACACCACCGTGATGCGCCAGGCCCTCGAGGCGTGCCATCGCGGCTGGGGCGTCTCCGTGGTGATCGGGGTGGCGGAATCCGGCAAGGAAATCGCGACGCGGCCGTTCCAGCTCGTGACTGGCAGGGTATGGAAAGGCACCGCGTTCGGCGGCGCGCGTGGCCGTACCGATGTCCCGAAAATCGTCGACTGGTACATGAACGGAAAGATCGAGATCGACCCGATGATCACCCATGTCCTCAAGCTGGAGGAGATCAACAAGGGCTTCGATCTGATGCACGAAGGCAAGTCGATCCGTTCGGTCGTCGTATTCTAGGTCAAAGAACGTCAAACAAAGGAGGATAGACCCATGACTGTTCACATCCACCCATCGGTCGACAACGGCGTCAAGAAGGGCTCGGGCAGCTTTGCCGGCGGCACCCTTGTCTGCAAGTGCAGCGACAAAGCGGTGAAGGTCGGCATCAAGGGTGACGTCGCCCATAATCACGCCTGCGGCTGCACCCAGTGCTGGAAACCGGCCGG
Organism: Bradyrhizobium sp.; assembly: GCA_050726155.1. Taxonomy (GTDB): domain Bacteria; phylum Pseudomonadota; class Alphaproteobacteria; order Rhizobiales; family Xanthobacteraceae; genus Bradyrhizobium. Next base: position 14,135 of record JBOHIT010000649.1, on the reverse strand, counting down.
GGCGACCTTCTCGGTCGTCGCCGTGGTGCCACGCGAAAACGTGACGGTGCTGGAAAACGGCGACAAGCTTCACATCATCGATGCCTCGAAGACTATCCAGCGGCACGCCTGCAAGGCCTGCGGCACGCACATGTACGGCCGGATCGAAAACAAGGGGCACCCGTTCTACGGCCTCGATTTCATCCACCCCGAATTATTCCATGAGGCCGGTTCGGCGGCGCCGGGGTTTGCGGCGTTTGTGTCATCCGTGATCGAGGCCGGCGTTGCGCCATCGGAGATGTCCGGCATCAGGTCCCGCCTCACGGAGCTCGGGCTCGAGCCCTATGATTGCCTGTCGCCGGCCCTGATGGATGCGATCGCCACCCACGTGGCGAAATCGAGACCCAAAGCGGCTTGACCGCACGATCGCCTGCGCTCCGCCGGTGTGGCTATCGCCCCCGGCGGAATCGCGATGTGTGCTGCGCGATTTGCCCCTTCGCTGCGTACCTCACACGTGCGCGTTGCCATGCGCTAGTTCGCCCTGACGGCCGTGAGTTTGCAACGTGGCGACGATGATCCAGCCATAAAAGGCAAGGATGATCGCCGAGATGATCCAGCCGGAAACCGGCCCTACCCCGGCGTTCTTCACCCAATCGTGAAAGCTGAGCGCGGCCGGACTCTCGCCGCTGAAGGAGGGAAAGGTCACCTTGAGCGCCCATGCGCCCAGCAGGATCAGGAATATCCAGATATAGTTGCGCCGCAATCTCCGCGACACGGCCTCTTTCATCGACATCACGAAAGTCGGCGCCGTCAGGTCAGCGGCCATGATGCGCTGCCAGTCGTCCTCCGCCTTCAGACTGGGATCGAACAGTTTCGCGTAGTAGTTCCGCTCCAGGCGGCGGACGCGAGATCGATAGACATCGAAAAAGCGATAGCGCCGCGACTCGATCATCAACAGGAAGAATGCCAGCACCATGGCAAACATCAATACGCTGTGGTGGGCGTTCGATGTCGAAAGCGAGACCGAGAGCATCGCCGCCACAAGCGTAATGGCCCAGTTGGTGGTCCGGTCGATGCGATCGCGCCATCCGGCCATGCGCGCAATCTCGGCGCGGTGGAAGTGGGCGAATACCGTGATGAACTCGCTGGGAGATGAAGGAAAATAGATGCGGCCAGCTTCGCGTTCCAGTTCCTGCATGTCCCTCTCCTTTCCGACTATTCGACGTCGGTCCTGAGGATCGCCAACGCCAGCGCCTGGGCGCGCGGGACGATGCTGTCGAGTTCAAGATATTCCTGCGGGGTATGAGCGTTGCCGCCGACCGGGCCGACGCCGCAAATCGTCGGGGTACCGACGCTGGCGGTGAAGCCGGAATCGGCGCAACCACCGGCGAATTCGCCTTCGAGGTTGGGCAGGCCAGCATCTTTCGCCGCCGCGCGATAGGCATCGAACAGCACTTTCGACGTCTCACTCTGCACCACCGGCAGGAATTCGCCGTTGATATGCAGCTTCGCCGCCGTGCCCGGCACCGTCGGCGTGGCGATGATGGCCTCGATCGCCGCCAGCGTCGTTGCGCGGTCGGCGGGATCGATGTAGCGCATGTCGACTTGGCCCTCGGCATGGGGCGCCGTGGTGTTGACCGACTGGCCGCCGGCGACCAGTCCGACATTGAGGGTGATCCCCTTGGCAAGATCAGTCAAAGCGTGAATCTTCACGATCTTGTGCGCGAGTTCGCCGATCGCGCTGATGCCTTGCGCAAAATTGCCGCCGGAATGTGCCGCCTTGCCCGATATCTCGAAGCGCAAGAACACGCCGCCCTTGCGGCTGGTGACGACGTTGCCGGTCGGCCTGCCCGGCTCGGAATTGTACACCGCACGCGCCGCGCGGCCTTCGCGCTCGATCACCGGGCGTGACGACGGCGAGGCGATCTCCTCGTCCGCGGTGAGCAGCAGCTTGATCGGGCACGGCGCGCCGCCGAATTTGTGGAATGCCGTCGCGACAAACGTGTTGATGACCAAACCGGCCTTCATGTCGGCGACCCCCGGCCCATAGGCCCGGCCGCCCTCGATGGTGAACGGCCGGCGCGCGACCTCCCCCTTGGGAAACACCGTGTCGCGGTGGCCCATCAACAAGATCGGCTTTTCGTTGCTGCCGGGTTTCGTCACCAGCGCGTGGACCGCGTCGCCGAACACCTCATGCGGCTCGCGCCAGGCCTCGATGCCGTGCGCTGCAAAATGTTGCTCGAAGCGCGCGCCCACCGCATCGACGCCCGGCTTGTCGTAGGAACCGGAATCGATGTTCACGGCATCGCGCAACAGATCGATCATGGCTTGCTTTTGCGACGCGATCCACTCGGTGATCTGCACTTCGGTACTGGCGGACATGGTAATTCCTTCGTAGCCGGACATCGACGTTGCAACAATCGAGGCGTTTGTGCCCCCGTGCAAGTCGAAGCGCAAGTGCGGTCAGTGCGCCGAAACGACTTCAGCCTGCGGACGCCACCAGTTTTTCCTCGATATGCGGCACGGCGTCGACCAGTTCGCGGGTGTAGGCGGTTTGCGGATTGTCGAACATGGCCCGGCTCTCGCCTTGCTCGACGATATGGCCATTTTGCAGCACGATGGTCCGATCGCACATCATCCGGACGACGTTGAGGTCGTGGCTAACAAAGAGGAATGCGAGGTCATCCTCGCGCCGCAGCCGGTCGAGCAGTTGCAGCACCACCGCCTGCACCGACACGTCGAGCGCCGCCGTCGGCTCGTCCAACACCAATAGCCGTGGCCGGCAGGCGATGGCGCGGGCGATGCCGACACGGGCCTTCTGGCCGCCCGAAAGCTGATGCGGGAAGCGCGTCAGCAATTCGATCCCCAATCCGACCCGCTGCGCGCACTCCTCCACCCGTTGCCGCAACGCGTCGCCCGGACGCATGCCGGTAAGCCGAAGCAGCGGATGGGCGATGCAGTCAAAGGCCGTATAGCGCGGGTTGAGGCTGTCGGTCGGATCCTGGAAGACGATCTGGATATCCTTGCGAAACGGCGAGCGGTGGAAGTCGCGCGCGGGGATGTGGCCGATCGACTGTCCCTCGAACACGATCTCGCCCTCGCTTGGATCGATCAGCCGGCAGATGATGCGCGATGTCGTGCTCTTGCCGGAACCGGATTCGCCGACCAGCCCGACGCTCTCGCCAGCACTGATCATCATCGAGAAGTCCGCGACCGCCGCAGTTCCCTGATCGAACCACTTTGCGAGTTTCTGTACCTCCAGCAGCGGCGGCGTGCCCGGCGGGGTCGAGGGTCGGGGCACGATCTGGACCGCAACTTCGCGGGCCCTCTCCTCTTCCGGCACCAGATCCGCGATCCGCGACGTCGTGGTGGGCGAAGCCGCCACCAGCCGCCTGGTGTAGGCGTGCTGGGGGCTACGGAAGAGCTTTTTCGGTTCGGCCTCCTCGACCAGACGGCCCTGCTCCATCACCACGACCCGGCGGCAGTAGCGGGCGGCGAGACCGAGGTCATGGGTGATCAGGATGGTCGCCATGCCGCGCGCGGCCGCAATCCTGGTCAGCAGATCCATCACGACCTTTTGCGTCGTGACGTCGAGGCCGGTGGTCGGCTCATCGGCGATCAGCAGCGCGGGATTGCAGGAAATCGCCATGGCGATCATCACGCGCTGGCACATGCCGCCGGAAAGCTCGTGTGGATAGGCGGCCATGCGCTTTTCAGGATCGCGGATTTGCACGGCGCGCAGCAATTCCAGCGCCTGCGCACGCGCCTGATCCCGCGGCATCCGCCTGTGCGCCGTGATCGCGTCCGCGATCTGGTCGCCGACCGCACGGATCGGGTTGAGCGCGCCACGTGGGTTCTGGAAGATCATCGCCATCGCCGCGCCATGCAGATGGCGGAAATCGCTGCCCGATATCTTCGTGATGTCCTGCCCGCGAAACCGGATCTGGCCCGCCGTGATCCTTCCTGCCGCATCGAGCAGCCGCGTGATCGCGAATCCTGTCACGGATTTGCCCGAACCGCTCTCGCCGACCAGGCCGAGCATCTCGCCTGCGCCAAGCGTGAGCGTGACGCCGCGCACCGCCTCGACCAAGCCACGCCGAGTCGAGAAGGTGACGTGCAGGTCGTCCAATGCCAGCAGCGGAGAGGTCATGTGCGCATGCGGGGATCGAGAATATCGCGCACCCCGTCGCCCAGGAGATTGAAACAGAGCACCGTCAACATCAGCGCCAGGCCCGGAAAGGCGACCAGCCACCATTTTCCGGTCGAAATGAAGCGGGCGCCCTCCGCAACCATAATGCCCCATTCCGGCGTCGGCGGTTTGACACCAAGGCCGATAAAGGAAAGTCCGGCGGCATTGAGGATGGCCCAGCCGAGATTGAGCGAGATCTGCACCGCCATAGCCGGCAGCACGTTCGGCAGCAGAAAGCGCAGCACCACCGAGATATGGCTGTCGCCGCAGGCCCGCGCGGCCTCGACCCAGCCGACGTTACGGCGAACATTCACTTCCGCCCGCGCAAAGCGGATGTAGAACGGCAGGTTGATGATCGCGGTCGCGATGATGATGTTCTCGACCCGGTTGCCGAGGGCGGCGACCATCGCCATCGCCAGCACAAACAGCGGGAATGCCATCACGACGTCGACGAAGCGGCCGACGCCACGATCGAGCCGGCCGCCGGTATAGCCACAGATCGCGCCGATCACGGCGCCGATCGCAAAGGAGATTCCGACCGCGGAGACCGCGATGGCAAGATCGAGCCGCGCGGCGACGATGAGGCGGCTGAACACGTCGCGGCCGAGCTGATCGGTGCCGGCGATGTGGGCCGCACTCGGCGGCATCAGTGCCTCTGATACATTGGAAACGATCGGATCATACGGCACGATCCACGGCCCGAAGATGGCGATCAGCACCAGCAGGAAGACGCCGCCGGCAGCAACCCCGGTGAGCGGATTGCCGCGCAGAATCCAGCCGGCGTGGCGAAGGGTGGCGCTGGTCATCCGATCGTCACCCTGGGATCGGCGATACCATAGAGGATATCCACCAAGAGATTGACGATCACGAACACGGTCGCCATCAGCAGCACAAAGCCCTGTACCGGCGCGTAGTCGGACGACAGCAGCGCGTCGAGTGCGTAAGACGCGACGCCCGGCCAGGAGAACACTTTCTCCACCAGCACGTTGGCGCCGAGCATGGTCGAGAACACGATGCCGGCGATGGTGATGACGGGCAGGATGGCGTTGCGCAATGCGTAGGTGACGACGATCTTCCACCAGGGCAGGCCGACGGAACGCGCGGTACGCACGAAATCGCTGCCCAGCGAAACCAGCATCGAGGCCCGCGTGATGCGCGCCAGCGGCGCCACCACGAACAGCGCCATGCTCAGCGCCGGCAGGATCAATTGCCGGAACGCGGCCCGCCAGCCGTCAAAATCGCCGGCGAGCAGGAAATCGATCAACAGGAAGCCGGATCGCCGCGGCGGCAGTGACGCGAAGATATCGACCCGGCCCGTCGGGTCAGGCGCAAGCCCGAGCAAATAGTAGAAGACATAGATCAGCAGCAGGCCTGACACGAATGTCGGCACGCAGACCCCGAGCGCGCAGAAGAATCTCACGCCATGATCAATCAGCGAGCCTGGCCTCAATGCCGCGAACACGCCGAGCGGCACCGCCGACACCAGCGCGATCAGGAGCGCCGTGAGGGTGAGCTCCAGCGAGGCCGGCAGCCGGTCGCGCAGATCCTTCGTAACCAGCTGGCCGGTCATCATCGACCGGCCGAGATTTCCGCTGCCGACGTCGTACAGATAGAGCGCCAGCTGTTCGGGCATCGGCTTGTCGAGGCCCATCTGCTTGCGGATGGCTTCGATCTCCTCCTTGCCGGAATTCGGCCCCGACGCAAAGAACACCGCCGGATCGCCCGGCAGCACCCGCATCAGCAGGAAGGTGAAGACGAGCACACCAAAGAGCGCCGGAAGCGAGGACAGGAACCGCCTGCCCGCCCGCACTACTGTTGCTCCAAAGGCCGCCATCGCCGTTACTTGCGATTGAGATCGCGGTAATCGACCTGCCGGTGGAATTGATAGGTGTAGCCGTCGACCGAGGCCGCCATGACCGCGTCCTGGGCGGGCTGCCAGAGCGGCACCTGCGGCATCTCGGTGAAATGGATGGCGTTGAGCTTCTTGCCGTCTTCCTCATACTTCGCGGCGTCGGGTTCGAAGCGGGCTTTCTGCGCGATCTCCACCAGTTCGGCATTGTTGATCGACGAGTAGTTCCAGCGCTGGTTGCCGGTGTAGAAGTTGCGGTAGAAATAGTCGGGCGAAGGCAGCCAGGCGACGATGCCTTCGGTGAAGAAAGGCAGCTTCTTCTCGTTGATCTGCGTCGACATCTGCGCATCCGGCAGCTTCTGGATATCGACCTTGATCCCGATCTTGGCGAGCGATTCCTTGATCAGCGCAGACATCGGTTCGGCGGTGGAAGCCTGGCCGACATTGAAGCTGAACGTGGTCGAGAAGCCGTCCGGCATGCCGGCCGCCTTCATGTATTCCTTGGCCTTCTCAAGATCGAGCTTCACCGGCTGCGCAATCGGATAGGCGCCGCTGGTCGGCTTGCCATCGGCCCATGTCGCGCCAAACAGCGGCGATCCACGGCCGAACAATGCAGCCTTGAACATGTCGTCATAGGGCAACGCATAGGCGACGGCGCGGCGCACGTTGACATTGTCGAACGGCGGCATCTGGTTGTTCATCGAAACGAAGGTCACGGAATTGTATTGCGGCGTCGAAATCACCTTCAGCTTGCCCTTGGCCTCGAGCGACTGGATGTCGCTCGCCTGCAAGTCGACGACGAGATCGGCGTCGCCGCGTTCGACCAGATTAGCCCGCGTAGCCGGCTCCGGCACCGACTGCACGATGACGCGCTTGAAGCCGGCCGACTTGTCGGCGGTGCCGCGGTTCCAGGCCTCGTTACGCGACATGATCACCTGTTCGCCTGGCTTGAAGCTCTCGATCTTGTAGGCGCCGCTGCCAGCCGTGTTCTCCTTCAACCAGGCCAGTGCCCAGGGATCGTCCGCCGTCGCATGCGACTTGGCGACCTTGGAGTTGAATATGATCGGATAGACGGTAGCGAGATTCGGCAGCGCGAGCTTGTCCGGCTTCGGCAGCGTCACCTCGATGGTCAGCGGATCGATCACCTTGAATTGGTCGGCGGAGGTCATCGATCCCGTGAGCAGCTGCGCCTTGCCCAGCACCGGCGCCGTGACGACCCGGTCGAGCGACCATTTGACGTCTTCCGCGGTGACCGGCGCGCCGTCCTGGAATTTGGCGTCCTTGCGCAGGCGGAAAGTCATCTTCAGCCCGTCCGGACTGACGTCGAAGGATTCCGCCAGTTCACCGGTGATCGTGCCGAGATCGAACACCCACTTGCCGTTGAGCTGTTTGCGGCCAAAGGACACCAGCCGGTCGTAAGTACTGAGGCTGACTGCAAAGGCTTCGCGGGTCGAACCCGGAATGTTCGGGTCGAGCGTATTGACGGACGCGCCGGTCACGTAGCGCAGCGTTTCCGCGCGCGTTTGCGCCTGCACCGATCCGGCGGCCAGTGAACACGCGACAAAGGCAACGACCGAGATCAGACGCCTGGATCCTGTAACGCTCATCGACCTTATTCCCTATTTGTCAGGTTTATTTTCTGAATGAGAACATCAACTTAAAGCAAGGGATATGCCAACCGGGCCCCGCGGCGTTACCCAGCATAGTAGGTATGAGGCGGGCATTCCAACCCCTTCCGCAACACCGTTCACTGCTTCCCGCCAACGGCAGGCGTTTGCCGCCTGACCACCGCTTGAGGCACGTCATATGCCTTGAACGAGGCCCAGTGACGCTCGATGTCCGCCCGGAACAGGCTGCGCGTCAGCCCATGCACGAGCTTCGGCACGGCCGTGGTCATCGCATTGATCGATGAACCCGAAGGACCAAAGCTCATCGTCGAGGCGATCGCAAAGACATGGATGTCCGCAATCCAGGGTGTCTCGCCGGCGACGCGCTCCACCAGCGCGTAGTCGTCCGCGAGATAGGGAAAGCGGCCAAGCCGCGGACTGCGCTCGTCCATTGGCGGCTGGTAGCGATCGGCCCATACCGCGATGTTGGCGGCGCAGTTTTGTAACTCGGGCCGGCCGGCAAAATTCATGTCGATGCCGGTGGCACTAATCACGAAATCCACTGCGAACACCCCCTTGGACGTCTGCAATTCGACGCCACGACCTGCTTCGCGGGCCGCCGCGATCCGGGCGCCCTCATGGAGATGAAAATCGGCGTGACGGGCACAGCGATCGTAGGTCGCTTGTGGAAAGCCTTCCCGCATCTCCAGAATGGCGCGCATGAAGCGCCAGCGCCAGGCGTCATCCAGATCGCAGAAATGGCGCAGGAAGCCGCGGAAGGTGAGCCATCGATAGGGTTGGATCAGCTGGATCTCTGCCCTTCGGCAAAACAGATGCACGTCAGCCGCCCCGGCTTCGAGCGCGGCCGCCGCATTGTCGAAGGCGGAAGCACCGGCGCCGATCACCGCAACCTGTTTGCCGCGCATCCGCGTGAAATCGACGGCTTGCGCCGTGTGCACGCAAAGCGACGACGGCAGATGACGCAACGAGTCCGGAACGATCCAGTCGCCCATGCCCTCCTGCCCCGTCGCCAGCACGATCTTGCGCGCGAATATTGTGTCGACACCGCCGGATGTCTTCACCATGGCAGCGAGCAGTCCGCCCGCCGCCGGCGCGATATCGACGACCTCGCATCCATTGCGCACCGGCAGGTTCACCACGCGCCTGAACCAGAGCAGATACTCCGCCCACAGCGCGCGCGGAATGAGGTCGAGTTTTCGCCAATCCGCCTCGCCGAACCGCGCTTCATGCCAGGACTGATAGGTCAGGGAGGGAATATCAAGATCGGGCCCGGTGAAATGCTTTGGGCTGCGCAGCGTATGCATGCGGGCATAACTCAGCCACGGGCCTTCCTGCCCTTCCCCGGATTTGTCCAACACGAGGAGATTCGTGACCTGCGAACGCATCAGTCCAAAGGCTGTCGCGAGACCCGATTGCCCGGCGCCGACCACCAGTACGTCCAGCGCCGGCCTGTCATCCGGTCCGAGCTTGGGCGTCAGCCACGCGGCCTCCGGATGCGCGGTCTTGGCAAGATCGGCATGAACCTGAGTTTCGAGTGCGATGAGAGCTTTGCTCATGCCGCGAGCCAACCGCCATCGACCACCATCACGGTGCCGGTCGTAAAGGAAGACGCATCGCTGGCGAGATGGAGTGCGGCCTGGGCGATCTCCCCAGCTTCGCCAAACCGCTTCATGGCGTGGCGGTTGCGGGAGGCTTCACGCACCGGCTCGGGGTCGGCGTGACGGGCAAAACTGCGGCGCAACATCGGGGTGTCGATGGCGCCGGGCGCGATCGCGTTTACGCGGATTCCGTCAGTCGCAAAATCCACCGCCATGGTCCGGGTCAGGCTGATGATGGCGCCCTTGGCGGCGATGTAGGCGCTGTTGCCCTTGCCGCCGGCGATCGCCAGTTGCGAGGCCAGTGTGATGATCGAGCCGCCGCGCTGACGCTGCATCTCCGGCACCGCCGCGCGCGCCCAGAGCCAGGTGCCACCGACATTGGTGCGGAATACCGCGTCCCAATCCGCGGGATCGGTGGTCAGGACCGTGCCGCCGCAGGAAAAGCCGGCGGCAGCCATCAGCACGTCTAGCCGGCCACGCCGCGCGATGACATCGGCAACGATAGCTCGGGCGAAATCGGCCTCGCCGACATCGCCGACATGCGCGGATGCTTCGCCATTCTCGCCATCAATCGCTTCCAGCGTCTCCTGCAGACCCGCACCGTCCCGATCGACCAACGCGACAAAGGCGCCTTCCTTCGCAAACAGCATCGCGCTGGCACGGCCGATGCCCGAGCCGGCGCCGGTTACAATCGCAGTCCGCCCCGCCAATCGCATATCAGACTTCCCCTCGGTGTTTCGTCCACCACGCGCTTAGAGCGGCAACGGAATCGGCGCAGCCGAACCGCGCGCGCCAGCCGAACTCCTCCGCCATGCGGGAGATTGAAAGTGGCGCACGGTCAGCCGCACTGTGCAGGTCGATCGTCGGCGTCTCTCCGGCCTCCGCCAGGCGGCACACGAAGCCGGAATGCAGCGCGGCCAGTTGCTGCCCCCAATGCAGCGCCGGCCACTCCGCTCCGGTTGAGATATTATAGAGCTGATGCTTCGGCCGCTCCGCCTCGATCAGCACGCTCACGGCTTCCGCGACATCCACGGCATAGACCCAGTCCCGGACGCCCGGACGCGACAGAGTGGCCTCACAGCCCGCTCCCAGTGCGGCCAGGATTTGCGCCTGCGGACTTGGTGTGTCGCGCACGTCGTTGCTGCGCTCCCACGGCCCGAACACGGCGCTCAGCCGCACGCTAATGATGTCGTAATGCCAGAGCGCGGCGAGACGCGCGGCGACCTTCTCGGACGCGACCTTGGTGATGGCGTAAAGCGAAACCGGGTCGCACGCGGTTTCCTCATCGAGTACCGCATTCCCAAATGCGCTGGTGCCGTAAGCCGCCGCGGACGACAAATTGATGACGCGCTTGACGCCGGCGCGCCGCGCTGCAGTCAGCACCGGTGTCTGAGCCAGCAGATTGACCCCGAGGATGGCCTCGGGGTTGTTCGCTTCGCGCTCCGGACCGGCCGTGATCGCGGCTCCAAGGATGATCGACTCATAGCCAGCGGCGATCACCTGCTCGATAGCTTTCTGATCCCTGATATCGCCTTGAACCGTCGTCAGCCGCTCAGCATGCGAGGCAAAATCCTCCGTCGCAGCGGCTGGAAGGCCCGCGCGGTCGAACAGCGTCACAGTATGACCACGCGTCAGCAGCGCCTCGGCGATATTGAGCCCAACGAAACCGGTACCGCCGAAGACAAGGATTCTCATCTCTCGATCCTCATCGCCGCAGACAGATCACAGCAGCCGCGCCCCGAAATTCTGCTCCGGGTCCATGTCCGATACCACCCGGCCGGTCGGCTTCGCCGCCTCGCCGCCCGAGCGCGCCAGAAAGCGACCGGAGCCGGCTTCGACCGAGCGTTTTCCGTCATTCACGATAACGCGTCCGCGCGATAATACGGTGACCGGCCAACCCCGCAGTTTGCGACCCGCGAACGGCGTGTAACCGGTAAGGTCGTGCATCATGTCGTCGCTCAGCGTCACCTCGCGCACAGGGTCCCAGATCGCGATATCCGCGTCGGCGCCAATGGCAATCGAACCCTTGCGCGGATGCAGATTGTAGATCTTTGCCGGCGCGGTTGCGGTCAGCTCGACGAACTTCTCGACTCCAAGCCTCCCCTTGGAAACCATGGCGTCGAACAGCAGCGGCAACCGGACCTCAAGGCCCGGCAAACCGTTCGCCACTTGCTTGAAATTGGGATTGGGCCCGGCGCGAAGTTTACCGGTTTCGTCGAAGCGATAGGGCGCGTGATCGGACGAAACGGTCTGCAAATCACCGATCGCTAGCGCCTGCCACAGCGCTTCCTGGTCGGCGGCGCGGCGCGGCGGCGGACTGCACATCCATTTCGCGCCTTCCGCGCCGGGCTTGTCGAGATCATCGGCGGTGAGAAAGAGGTATTGCGGGCAGGTTTCCGCGAACACCTTCAGCCCCTGCCCGCGCGCATCGCGGATCACCTTGGCGCCTTCCGCCGTCGAGACGTGGAAGATCATGATCGGCTGGTCGATCAGCGCGGCCATGCCGATCAGCCGCGTGAACGCCTCCGCTTCGGAAACGCGGGCATGGCTGATGGCGTGATATTTCGGATGCGTGTAGCCGCGCGCCAGCAGCCGCTTCACCATCCAGGAGATGATCCCGTGGTTCTCGGCATGGGCGCAGAGCATGGCGCCGCCGTCCCGCGCCGCCAGCAAAATGTCGAGCAGCGGCTCGTCATCGATTTTCAGACGGTCATAGGTCATGAAGATCTTGATCGAACCATGGCCCTGCTTGATCAGGGCAGGTAAATCCGTCTCCAATGTTTCCCTGGTCGGATCGGCGATGATCATGTGGAAGGCGTAGTCGATCACGGCGCCCTTGGTTGCGAGCGCATGATACTCCTCCAGCACCTGCGGCAGTTTCATGCCGACGTGCTGGGCCGCGAACGAGATCACGCTGGTGGTGCCGCCGAAGGCCGCCGAGACCGTTGCGCTCTCGAATGTATCGGCGTTCATGATGCCTGCGGCCGAAAGCTGCTCAATATGGCAGTGGCTGTCGACACCGCCGGGAAGCACCAACTTGCCGCGCGCGTCGATCTCACGTCGCCCGGCCGGCAACCCACGGCCGATCGCGACGATGGTCTCACCGGAAATGGCGACATCGGCCTCGAACACGTCGCTGACGGTCGCGACACGTCCGCCGCGGATGAGGAGGTCGTAGGCGGGCTCGGTCATCATGAATTCCCCGGCGTTAAATTCCCCAAATCATAGGTCTTGGGCTCAGCAGATAAAAGCACAGATCGTGCCGTTGCACTCCCTTGCGCTTTCGGAGCAGACAGTGGACCATGCATCGCTGGATGGCATGGTCGTTGCTTCCATCGTCGTCTCGTTTGGCCCCGCCCTATTGGCAATGCGTCATCCACAGGAAAACACGATGTCCCGGCCGCGCATTCTCGTGATCAATCCCAATTCCAACCATTTGGTTACCCAAGGGCTGGCGGAAGCCCTGAAGCCGCTCGGCTTTGGCGGCGGACCCGAGATCGTCTGCGAGACGCTGGCCGAGGGTCCTTTCGGGATCGAGAGCCAGGCCGATGTCGATGGCGTGGCGATGCCGCTACGCCGTCTTGTCGAAGGTGACAACCACTCCGCTGCTTTCGTCATCGCCTGCTACAGCGATCCTGGCCTGCATGTCTGCCGTGAGGCAACGGATCGGCCGGTGTTCGGCATCGCCGAATGCGGCGTGCTGACGGCGCTGGCGCGCGCCGAATCCTTCGGCGTCATCGCCATCGCACAGCGTTCGATCCGCCGCCATGTCCGCTATCTCCGCCAGATGGGATTGATCGATCGCCTAACCCGGGAACGGCCGCTCAACATGAGCGTGGCGGAGACGGCATCGGGCGAAGGCACGCTCGCGAAAATGATCGAGGTCGGGCGCGCACTCAAGGACGAAGACGGCTCCGCGGCGATCGTGATGGGCTGCGCCGGCATGGCCCGTCACCGCAAACCTCTGGAACAGGCGCTCGGAATTCCCGTGATCGACCCGACCCAGGCGGCCGTGACCATGGCGCTGGGCACGGTACAGTTCGCCCAACACTGATATCAGTCGGACGGCGCTCCGTTGCGCGTCAGCCACTGCGCATGGCTTTCGCGTGTCACCGCGAAGGTTTCGCGCGGGGTGGAATAGAGACTGCCAAAAAGACGCCCGATCTAGTCTTCCGGCGGCGGAACCGCGCCCGTGCGGCTCGTGATCAGGCCGTAATGCTCGATGCGGCGGTGACGGGCGAAGTCGAAGATCGTCTCCTTGCCGAAGATCGTGGCATCGAGGTCGCAGGGGTGCACCAGCAGTTCGTCTTCTTCAGTCTTGGCCTCGACGGCGATCTCGCCGGTCGGATCGACAATGAGGCTACCGCCGATCAGAGGGAACCCGTCCTCGACGCCGGCCTTGGCGACGCACACCACCCAGGTCGAATTCTGGTAAGCGCCGGCCTGCGCCGACAGCCGATTGTGGAACAGCCGCTTCTCCGGCCCCTCCTCGCTCTTCTGCGAATTGATCGACGGCGTATTGTAACCGATCAGCACCATCTCGACGCCTTGCAGGCCCATGACGCGGTAGGTCTCCGGCCAGCGCCGGTCGTTGCAAACCGCCATGCCGAAGATGCCGCCGAGCGCGCGCCAGACGTTGAAGCCGAGATCGCCGGGCTCGAAGTAGCGCTTCTCCAGATGCTGGAAGGCGCGCTGGGTATCGAACTCCGAATGGCCCGGCAGATGAACCTTGCGATATTTCCCGACGATTTTGGCGAACCTGTCCGTCAGGATGCAGGTATTGAAATGATGGCCATCGGGCGTCAGTTCGGCGTAGCCAAAGCTCATCGCCATCTGGTGCCGGGCGGCGCGCTCGAACAGCGGCATGGTCACGGCATTCGGCATCTCGCGTT
>JBOHIT010000648.1:0-21377 GCA_050726155.1 Bradyrhizobium sp. | reverse complement strand
AGATTCCGGTGCATCGCTGCATCAAGCTTGGCGAGACCATGCAGATCGCCGACAACGAGATGTCCGAATTCGAGCAATTCATGGACGCCGTCAGCGTGGTCGAGCGCACCTTCGATTTCATCGTGATCGATACCCCGGGGTCGGACAGTTACCTGATGCGCCTCGCGCACTCGATGGCCGACACGCTGGTGACGCCGATCAACGACAGCTTCCTCGATTTCGACGTGCTCGGCACCGTCGACGCCGCCACCTATTCGGTGACCGGTGAAAGCCATTATGCGGAAATGGTGCGCGACACCAGGCGCAAGCGGCGCCAGCTCGACGGCGCCTCCACCGACTGGATCGTGGTGCGCAACCGGCTGTCGATGATCGGTTCGCGCAACAAGCAGCTGGTCGCCGACAGCCTGAAGGATCTGTCGTTGCGGCTCGGCTTCCGTTCGATCGACGGCTTTGCGGAGCGCGTGGTCTATCGCGAATTCTTCCCGCGTGGCCTCACCGCGCTCGATGACATCAACGAGGCCACGCTCGGCACGCGGCCGAGCATGGGCCACGTGACCGCCCGCGAGGAGGTGACGAACCTGCTGCGCCAACTCAAGTTGCCGCTCGACGAGCGCGGCCGGCGCCGTGCCGCCAACCGGGCCGAATGGTTCACCCAGGTCGACAAGCCGCTCGAGCTCCACGACATCATCGGCGCCTGATGAGGCGCTCGATCATCGGCGCCGGACCGGCGATCTCAACGTGATTTTGGCGGCTCGATCACCGTCATGCGGAACGGACCGCTGTCGCTTGCGGCATGCGCGATCGCGGCGTTGGCCTCATCGAGGGCAAATGACGTGACCTCGAATTGATCGAGACTGACGAGGCCTGCGCGAATAAGTCCGACCATCAACAGGGTCGCGTGCGGCGGGTACATCCATTGGCCGCGCAGCGTGATGCAGTTCCGCATCATCCAGGGATAGGGCAGGTCGAGGCCGGCACCTCCGAGCATGCCGACGCCGCCCATCAGCACCACGCGGCCGTAGGGCCGCACCGCCAGGATCGCCGTCCGCACCTGCATCGCGTTGGCCGCCGGCGGCAGGATGTCCAGCACGCAGTCGATGCCGCCGGGGGCGATCTGCCGGATCCGCTTGCGGTCGTCGTCCTCGTCGCCGCGCATCGTCACGGTTCGAACGCGCGGGCCGAACCGGCGCACGAGATCGGCGAGCGCCTTCTCGTTGCGGCCGGTCGCAACGACGCAGGCCGCGCCCATCCCCAATGCGACCGCGACGCCTGCACTGCCGAAGCTTCCGGTGGCGCCATTGATTAGCACGGTCTCGCCGGCCTGCAATTGCGCGGCGAGAAACCCGCCATACGGCACCAGCAGCGTGCCCAGCGCACACCACCGTGCAGCGTCCGCCTCAGCGATGCTGCCGATCCGGATCGCGTTCTCGGTCGGCACCCGCATCTGTCCGGCCCAGGCGCCATCGCGATAATATCGCTGCAGCTTAAGACCGCCTTCGCTGCCGCCGGTCAGGCCCTGCAGCGCGATGTCGGGGGATCGCGCATCGTCGCGTGAACGCACGGTCGGATCGCAATAGACCCAGTCGCCCACGGCCAGATGCGTCGCATCCGGGCCGGTGGCGCGGACCCGGCCGATCGCGCCGGGACCCGGCACGATGGGCAATTCCAGCAGATATTTGCGTTCGCCGCTGAGGACCTCATTGGCGTAGGCAAGAACCCGACTTGCCATCACATGGACGATCACTTCGCCGGTGCCTAGCGTGGGGTCGGGCAGGGTTTCGATCGCCAGCGGCGATCCGAATTCTTTCAAAACGGCGGCTTTCATGGGGGCATCCTTTCGCAATAGTTAGCCTCATTCTGGCAGGCTTCATTTCGCCAACAAGACCTGGTATTATCCTAGGACTGTGCGATCCCTTGCTGGCGAGGTGCGGCCTATGAATCCGAGACAAAGCGAACTCGGCGATTTCCTGCGCTCGCGGCGGGAGAAGCTGACGCCGAAGGCGGTCGGCCTGCCGGTCGGTCGGCGGCGGCGAACGCCTGGCCTGCGGCGCGAGGAAGTCGCTTATCTCGCCGGCATCGGTGTCGACTGGTACATCCGGCTCGAGCAGGGCCGCACCGTCAGTCCGTCGGCGGCGACGATCGACGCGCTGGCCCGCGCGCTGCGGCTCGGCAAGGCCGAGCACAAGCATCTGAGGGCGCTGACGCAGAATACCGACCGCAGTGCGTTCGTCCCCGAAACGGTACCGGCTGCGGTCCGGCGCACCGTTGAGCGGCTCAATTTGCCGGCCTACGTCACCGGCCGCCGCTGGGACATCCTGGCGTGGAACGCGGCCGCCGACGAAATCTTTGCGTTCGGCCGGTTACCGGAAGGCGACCGCAACATTCTGCTTAACGTGCTGACCAACCGCGCGACGCGGCGGTTGTTCGGTGCGTCATGGGAGGTGGAGGCGCGGCGCATCGTGGCGCAATTCCGCGCGACGCATGATCTGTGGGCCGGCGATCCCGCGTTTCGCGAACTGTTGGCGCGGCTGCGGCAGGGCTGTCCGGAGTTTGCCGGCTGGTGGGAGGCGCACGACGTTGGCGGGGTCTCGGCCGGCCAGAAGTCCCTGAGCCACCCCCGGAAGGGGCGACTTAAGCTCGAATATGCCAGCTTTCAGGCCAATGACGATCCGGCGCTGAAGCTGATCGTTTATACCACCGCCTGAATCCCGTGGTTTTCCGGGATTTCCCGGGCCAATAGGCCGTGCGAGACAGGGAACGAACCGACCAGAATGCCGTTTTCATTAGACTTTTATCAAACGGTCGAACCGAAGCTTGGTAGCGGCCGTCGTATATGGAAAATAGGAGGTGATTGCCGGGCAGTGAGCAGGTGCACAATGGATAGGTGCATCGCACAACGATCAGGCGGTCAATTCACAACATTTGGACTTTATGTCACGGTACGGTGACATATATCATCAACAACGAGCCGAAGAGTCTCGAAGCTGAAAATGGCCCTGTGGTGGGGCGCCGAGGACGCCGATGAAACGTGGAATTACCGTTCTGCTTTCACTTACCGTGTTGGTTGCGGTCGCGTACTTCACCGCGAGCAAGTGGGCGATCCGTCACGAGACCATCGCATTCCATGATGCGGCGCGCGACAATCGCCTGGTTGCCGTCAACGTTGCTGTTCGCCGCGACAAGGAGATGCAGGCCAACGCCGGCATGATCACGCTGCCGGTTGCGATCATCAATCACGGCAACACCGTCAAGCACACCGAGTATTCGTTCCTCGCCAACGCCTTCGCCGCGCGCGGCTATATGGTTGTCAGCCCGCAGCATGATCTGCCGACCGACCCGCCGATGGTGACCAAGGCCGGTGAACTCTATGTCGGCCGCCTGCCGCAGATTCAGCGTGGCGTTGCCAACATCCATTTTGCCATCGCTGAAATGAAGAAGGTGCAGCCCAACGCCGACTACGACAAGGTGACCATGGTCGGCCATTCGATGGGTGGCGATATCTCGATGTATTTCGCCAAGCAATATCCCGACGAGATCAAGAAGGTGGTGACGCTTGATAATCTGCGCGTCCCATTCCTGACCGACGGCAAGTTCAAGATCCTCTCATTCCGTTCGAAGGACACGCACTTCCAGCCGGATCCCGGCGTCGTTCCTGATGAAGAGCAGTGCGAGCAGTCCGGCATCACGGTCGTGAATACCGGCTATCAGCACAACGACATGCGCGACACCGGACCGGATGCCGCGAAGTCGTCGATCGAGACGATGCTCAACAAGTTCCTTGAGGATACTCCCGACACCGGCGCGCTGAAGCCGCTGCCGACCAAGGTGCCGGACCTGCTGACGAGCAGCCCGGGACCGGTGCCGCTTCCGGGACCGAAGCCGCTGGCGAGCAACCCGGATGCAGTGAGCAAGTCGATACCCAATTAACGGCGTTCCGCATCGCGGTGTCGGCTGATCAGGCGCATTGACGGCCTGTATGGGCTGTCCCACATAGTGCTTGCTGTAATTTGCGAGCGCTCATGGCCGGCGAACCCACCAAACCTAATTCCTCCGCCGAAATTTCCCCGGCGCAAAAATCGCATGCGCGCCAGAACGCGCCGTTGCCGGAGGCGCGGCCGTCGGCCGCCGAAGATATCGCCGCCTTTGTCGCCAAGGCGCGCGCGATGTCGCCGCACCGGGAAGGCGCCAAGGGGCGGCTGGTGTTTGCGCTGGACGCCACCATGAGCCGGCAACCGACCTGGGACATGGCCTGTGCCCTGCAGGCCGACATGTTTCGCGAAGCGGCGTCGATCGGCAGTCTCGACATTCGCCTGGTCTATTACCGCGGCCTCAACGAATGCCGAGCGACGGGATGGATTTCCGACTCGGCGCAGCTCGCCCGATTGATGAGCAAGATCGACTGCCAAGGCGGCAACACCCAAATCGGCAAGGTGCTGTCGGAAGCGCGCCGCGAGGCGGTCGCGTCCGCGGTGCGTGCCGTGGTGTTCGTCGGCGACGCCATGGAAGAGGCGGTCGACGACCTCTGCGCCAAGGCCGGCGAGCTCGGCCTGCTCAAGGTGCCCGTATTCATGTTCCAGGAAGGCCACGACGTGGTGGCCGAGCAGGCCTTCCGCGAGATCGCGCGGTTGACCGGCGGCGCGTGGTGCAGGTTCGATCCGGGCGCGGCCGCGCAGTTGCGCGAGCTTTTGCGGGCGGTCGCAGCCTATGCCGCCGGCGGGCGCGAGGCGCTGCTGCGGCTGGCGAAGACCGGAAGCGGCGCCGCCAAACTGATCGGCCAGATGAAGTGATCGCGGGCCGGGCGCTTCAGATGCGGAGCGCCATGCATTTTGCCGCCGGGGCGACTATATTGGGCTCATGCCAACCCTGATTGCCGGCGTTGTCGCCGTTGTCCTGCTTTACATGCTGCTGCAGATGTTTCGTGCGGCTAATCCGGTCGTGCTGGCCCGCCTGGTCAAGATCGGCGGCGGCATCATCGCGCTGGCGGTTGCCGCCTTTACCGGGCTCCGGGGCGAGCTGGCGGTGGCGATCCCGCTCGGCATCTTCGGTGCCGGGCTGCTCGGCTGGTCGCCGTTCGGGCCCGGGGGCTTTAGCAATATCGGCGGGATCTTTGGCGGTGGCGCGCAGCGCTCGACGGGACAGACCTCGCGCGTGCGCTCGCAGTTTCTCGACATGACCCTCGATCACGACAGCGGCGGATTGTCGGGCCAGATCGTGGATGGGCCCCACGCTGGCCGTTCGCTCGACGAGTTTGACCTGCCGCAGCTCGTGGCGGTCATGTCGGGCTTCGACGCCGAGAGCGTCGCCTTACTTGAAAGCTATCTGGACCGCCGGTTTCCCGCCTGGCGTCAGAACGCGCAGAGCGACGCGGCAGGGGGGCAGCGCCGCGCGGCGTCGAGCGGCAAAATGACGGACGAGGAGGCCTATCAGATCCTTGGCCTGCAGCCGGGGGCGGGGCGTGACGACATCAGCCGGGCGCACCGTGCCCTGATGAAGAAACTGCATCCCGACCAGGGGGGCTCGACGTACCTCGCCGCCCGTGTAAACGAGGCCAAGGATACTCTGCTTCGCACGCATCTCAGCTAACTCCGGCTCACGCTACCAAACGCTACAGACCGAGAGCTGCCGCTGCCTTGTTCTCTGGTTGATGCCCGTGTCGCCCGCCGTTTTCCGGCGTGGCGATCTTTCATTCCCGAAAACTTAACCGTAAATTCTTGACGAGAAGTTTTCACAGGCCCGAATTGCGGCCAGCGGCCGAACAGCGCCTGCAACTGTGCTCCGGAAACAACAAAGCCGGCGCTTGGTGCGCCGGCTTTGCAGCTTGAGGCTAAAGCCTGAGGATCAGTTGCGAACGGTGATGCAGGAAATATCGGCGCGCTTCAGCGTCTTGCAGGCCGCTTCGGCCTGATCGCGCTCGAGGCCGGCGAAGCGTGCGCGGAACAGTTTGCGGTTATCCTTGGCAACCACCGGCTCGGTGAAGGAGTCGGCCTTGACGAGCAGGCCGCGGGCCTGATTGCGTGCCAGATCGATACGCGCACGGGCCTCGCTTTCGCTTTCCAGCGCGCCGACCTGAATGATCCAGCCGGCGTGGGTGAGGGTGGCGGTAGCGGGCTTGATCGCGCCGTTCTGCTGGACGGTCTGCGGCTGGGCATAGGCGAGCGCCTGGGAGGGCGCGGGCGGCACGCTGGAGGCCGGCAACACGCCGAGCACCCCGTGCCCGGTGCCGTGGTTGGCCGGCTGCGGCGGCAATTCGGCCCGGGTAACCTCGGGCCGTATCACTTCAGGCCGCATCACTTCAGGTTTGGGCTCGGCCCTGGCGACCACGGCGCTGGAGGTTTCCGCCACTTCGGCGCGGGCCGGCGGGATCGCGCTGGTCACGGGAGCGGCGACGGGTTGCGAGGGGCCGGCCGAAGCCAGCTTCATCGGTCCGGCCTTGACCTGAACCGTCTTGACCCTGACCGGCTTCATCGGCTCGGCGGAGCCCGGGATCGACGAGATGGCCTGGGTCTGGATTACGCCGCTGGTCAGCGGTGCCGGCTCGGGCTTGGCCTGTTGTTCGAACCTGGACTGTTCGGCTTTGGGTTGCGCCGCCGGCAGGGCGGCGGCGGCTGCCGCCATCAGCGAGGGCTTGGCCGGGGCAACGCTCCGTGCGGCCGGCAGTGCGGCCAGCCCGGGCTCGGACGCCGCAATGGCGCCGTTGACCTGAACCGTCTCGGCCGGGCGCGTCGCGCTGGCGGCTTCGGCCATTTCGACATTGGCCTCGGCGGAATTGCGTTCGGTGATCGCGGCGACAGAGCGCGTGGTCGCGCCCTTGTCGAGGTTTTCGGCGAGCAGGTTACGCATGGTGGCGTCACGCGAGCCGCCGCTGCGGCCGCCCAGCACCACGCCGATCAGATGGCGGTTGCCGCGGCGCATCGAGCTCACGAGGTTGAAGCCTGACGCGCGGGTATAACCGGTCTTGATGCCGTCGACGCCTTCGACATTGCCGAGCAGGCGATTGTGGTTGCGGATCGACTGGCCGCGAAAGTTGAACACGCTGGTCGCGAAGTAGCGATAGTAACGCGGAAAGCGGTCCTGGATCGCGCGGCCGAGGGTTGCCTGATCGCGTGCGGTCGTGACCTGCTCGTCATTGGGCAGGCCGTTGGCGTTGCGATAGACCGTCTTGCTCATGCCGAGCGCGCGCGCCTTGCGCGTCATCAGCTTGGCGAAATCGTCTTCGTCGCCGGAAATGGCTTCCGCAATCACGACAGAGGCGTCGTTGGCGGAGCGCGTCACCAGTCCCTTGATGGCGTCTTCGACCCGGATGGTCTGGCCGGGCTTCAGGCCGAGTTTGGTCGGCGCCTGCTGCGAAGCGTACGCGGACACGTCCATTTCGGAATCGAGCTTCAGTTTGCCGCGCTCGAGCTGCTCGAACAGCAGATAGAGCGTCATGATCTTGGTCAGCGAGGCGGGATGGCGGAGGGCGTCGGGATTATTCGACGACAGCGTCGCGCCGGAATTGCCGTCAACGATGATCGACGCGAATTTCGGGCTTTCGCTGCTGGTGCGCACCACCTTGTGGGAGACGTGATGCTTGGAATAGTGGCGATGACGGTGGCGGCGCGCTTCCGCGCTGTCGCTGGTGTAGATGATCGCCGTGGTGAGAGTGATCAGCCCGAGAACGCAAACTCGCAACGTGCGCGAGGAAGCCAAGGTTGTACGAAGCATTTACTTCCCCGTCCCAATTTCTATCTTGATCACCGGTTCGTGAGGCAAAATTGTGCCCATCGGCCCGGTGACGCTTCCCTGTTCAAAGCGGTTAGCCAGGCTGTCATTCCGGCCCGGCTGGCCGATCAGGTCGCTATTCTAGCTAAAGTATTGTTCACAAACAGCTTTCAGGCTGCCTGTCGGAAGGCGAACAAGTCCGAGAATCAGGTTAGGCGGCACGAGTTTCCAAAAGGTTAAGTAAGCGTTGCGTAACACTCCGGTGTTTGGCGCAAATCGCTGATATTTGTGCGTCGCACAAAATTCCTTGACTTAATTGTGCGGTGCACTATAAGGGAGAGGTGGTCAGGGAGCCGGGACCTCCCGGCGATCGGTTACGTTCAGTCTGGGAAAGGACTCCATTATGGTCAAGGTTGAAGACATTCAGAATTACGGAAAAGAGCATCTCGAATCGGTCGCCGCGTCCGCGAGCAACCTGCAGAGCGGTGTTCAGGCGATTGCAACGGCCTATGGCGACTACGCCAAGAAGTCGTTCGAAGACACCAAGTCGTTTGTTGAAAAGCTGTCCGGCGTGAAGTCGGTGGACAAGGCGCTGGAAGCCCAGACCGAATTCGCCCGCTCGGCCTACGAGACCTTTGTCGCCGAGTCGCAGAAGATCGCCGGCCTCTACTCCGATCTCGCCAAGCAGACCTTCAAGCCCTACGAAGGCCTGGTCGCGAAGTTCGCTCCCGCCACGCACTGATTTTGATTGGACGCGTTTTCTTCTACGCGAACGAAAACGCCCTGATCGCTGCGCGATAGCTTCCAAAGCAAGACATCTTCCAAAACAAAAAGCCCGGCCGCAATGGCCGGGCTTTTTTCTTTGCGAGTGTTGCTGCGGCGGTTATTTCGCGACGCGCAGCTTGGACAGTGACGTGCCGATCGCCGTAAAGGCTGCCGCGATCTGGCTCGAAGAAGTCACGGTCGAGAATTTGTCCAGGCCGCTGGCGCAATACTGCAGAACGGAAGAGGTCGGATCGCCACGGGTGTTGACGTGCATCGAGTAGATGATGATGCCGGCTGCCTTGGCGTTGTCGCACTGGATTTTCTGGCGGTTGTCGATGGAGTTGTTGTACTGGACTTGGCCATTGCCGTATGCCGGCCAGCGATCCTGCGTATTCAGACCGTCGGACATCACGATCAGCACCTTCTTGTAGGTGTAATTGGGATCTTCGGCCGGCGCATTGAGCGGCGCGCCCTGGGTCAGCGACTGCCAGCCCCAGGCGATGCCGATCGGCTGGTTGGTGCCGCCATTCGGAACAAGCGAGTCGACCTTGGTCTTGAGCGAGGCGAAGTTGGTGGTGAGGGGCGCCAACTGTGCCGGGCACGCATCGTATTGCTCGGCGTAGAACTTGGTATTGGTGGCGGAGGTCGGCGTCGTGTTCTTGGTATCGTAGTCCTGGTCGCGATCGGTCACACAGCCGTTCCAGGTATTGTGATTATCATTCGTCCAGGTCCTGCCGGCTGATTCACACGAGCTCTTTGTGGTGTAAGCCCAGGAGTTGTTACCGCTGCAGCTACCGTTGTTGGCGTTCCACTCGCTCCACTCGACCCACGTTTGGTTATAGTTGCTGGCGCCGACATTGACGTCTTTGGCGAACGGAACGACCGAAATGTAGACGTCGCCGGTGTTCTTCGCCAGCGCCCCGATCTGGTCGATCAGCGCTTTGGCGGCTGGCTTCAGCGCGGTCATCTTGCCGTCTTGGTCCATCGATCCCGTGACGTCGAGCGCGAGCGCCACGCGCATGCGGACGTTGCCCCAGGCCGCGGTGGAACTGGAGTCGAAGCCGATTTGCGGGTAGCCGGCGACTTTCATAAAGTCGGTCGGCACGTTGCCGGAGCCGTTGACCACGATGGTCGAGCCCTGGGGGGTGCTGGCCGTATAGGTCGCAGCGACCGTCACCGCCTTGGCGTCGGTGTTGGTGTACAGCGCCTTGAAATAGTCTTGCGCCTTGGTGTTGATATCGGAGGCCTTGATGGTCCCGTCCGACAGGTCTTTCGCCAGCATCAGGGCGGTCGAGTCGAGGGCGGCCTGCATCGACGACCGGGCGCTGTTGGCGCGGGTATAGTCGATCGCGGCGCCGACGAAGCTGATGACGGGGACGGCTGCGATGGCAAACAGCACCGCGATGTTACCCCGATCGGCCCTGGCAAAACGGCCGGCGGCGGTACGAACGCGATTGAAAATAGCTGTATTGATCATGGGGGCACCGAAATGAGGTTTCTGCAGGCTATTTCGGCTGGGTCGGCTAAACAGGCGGTAAATTGGTTCCCACAAAAACGGGTCAAAGCCCGTGGATCGGGAAACTGGCGGCGAAAAGTGCCCTCTATACTCAATGAGCGCTAAACGAGCCGGGGCCTTCCTTTGTCAAATCCGACAGAAACGATTAACCTTGCCGGGATCGCCGGACCGGGATTCGGCCTGGTTGCGGACCCGGCAGGGCAGCGTTGATGCGCTTGCGGCGGCCCGAAACCGGACCCATATTCCATTAGCCGATCCGCCGCTGGATCGGACCGGGAGCGGCGATCTGGAAAGCGTTGCTTGTACCTCTCGTGGTGGCCGTATTGGGCCGTCGCGGGCGTGCGATGACGCGCTGTCCGGTGTCCTCTGGGAATTTCAAACGCCTGAGCCATGCTGCAGTTAACTTTCAAAGCCCGTTCGTCCGCACCGGCCGCGACCGCCGTTTCTGCTCCCCGAATGAGCAATGACGAAAACCGCAATCCGGGGACCGGTGGCCCGTCGACGTCGGTCATCACCAAGGTCAAGCCGAAGACCAAGCGGCCGAACCTCTATCGCGTCCTGATCCTGAATGACGACTACACGCCGATGGAGTTCGTGGTTCACGTGCTGGAGAAGTTCTTCCAGAAGGACGCCGAAGCCGCCACCAAGATCATGCTCCATGTCCATCACCACGGTATCGGTGAGTGCGGCGTCTTCACTTACGAGATCGCCGAGACCAAGGTGACGCAGGTGATGGATTTCGCACGCAAGCACCAGCATCCCCTGCAATGCGTGATGGAAAAGAAGTAGCTGCGCAGGACCCAAGGTCCGGCCAATAGCCGGCCCAAACAAATATCCGGCCCAAAAGGGAACGGGTCTTGCATCGAATCCCGATGACTTTCGGGGTGATTCTCGGGGTTGCTTCTCGAGGTTTATTCTTGAGGTTTATTCTTGGGTCGCAATGGCGCGCAAATTTAGAGGAAAACCACTGTTCACGGAACCTGTCTTTCGCCACGATCATGCGTAACTATATGACAAGGGATGACGAAGGTTGTTGTTGCCTGACCGGGTAATGGCGATCATGATGACCCGGGGGCCTTAGAGGACGCGAATGCCAACTTTTTCCCAAAGCCTTGAACAATCCCTGCATCGTGCGCTGGCGATTGCAAACGAGCGGCATCATCAATACGCGACGCTCGAACATCTGCTGCTGTCGCTGATCGATGACTCGGATGCAGCAGCGGTGATGCGTGCCTGCAGCGTCGATCTCGACAAGCTGAAGACCAGCCTCGTCAACTATCTCGAGACCGAATTCGAAAATCTGGTCACGGATGGCGGCGACGACGCCAAGCCGACCGCGGGCTTCCAGCGCGTGATCCAGCGCGCGGTGATTCACGTCCAGTCATCCGGTCGCGAGGAAGTGACCGGCGCCAACGTGCTGATCGCGATCTTCGCGGAGCGCGAAAGCCATGCCGCCTATTTCCTGCAGGAGCAGGACATGACGCGGTACGATGCGGTCAACTACATCAGCCACGGCATCGCCAAGCGCCCCGGTGTTTCCGAAGCGCGGCCGGTCCGCGGCGTCGACGAGGAGACCGAGACCAAGGGCAACGAGGACGCCAAGAAAAAGGGCGAGGCGCTCGATACCTATTGCGTCAATCTCAACAAGAAGGCGCGCGACGGCAAGATCGATCCGGTGATCGGACGTAATTCCGAAATCAACCGCGCGATCCAGGTGCTGTGCCGCCGGCAGAAGAACAATCCGCTGTTCGTCGGTGAAGCCGGCGTCGGCAAGACCGCGATCGCCGAAGGGCTCGCCAAGCGTATCGTCGACTCCGAAGTGCCGGAAGTGCTGGCCGCAGCGACCGTGTTCTCGCTCGACATGGGCACGCTGCTCGCGGGCACCCGCTATCGCGGCGATTTCGAAGAACGGCTGAAACAGGTCCTGAAGGAACTGGAGGCGCATCCGAACGCCATCCTGTTCATCGACGAGATCCACACCGTGATCGGCGCCGGCGCCACCTCCGGCGGCGCGATGGATGCGTCCAATCTGCTCAAGCCGGCGCTGGCATCGGGCACGATCCGCTGCATGGGCTCGACCACCTACAAGGAATACCGCCAGCACTTCGAAAAGGATCGCGCGCTGGTGCGCCGGTTCCAGAAGATCGACGTCAATGAGCCGACGGTGGAAGACGCGATCGCGATCCTCAAGGGCCTGAAGCCCTATTTCGAGGATTACCATCGGCTGAAATATACCAACGAGGCGATCGAAGCCGCGGTGCAATTGTCGTCGCGCTACATCCACGACCGCAAGCTTCCGGACAAGGCGATCGACGTGATCGACGAGTCGGGCGCGGCGCAGATGCTGGTGGCCGAGAACAAGCGCAAGAAGACCATCGGCATCAAGGAGATCGAGACCACGATTGCGACCATGGCGCGGATTCCGCCCAAGAGCGTGTCGAAGGACGATGCCGAGGTGCTCAAGCATCTCGAACAGACCCTGAAGCGGGTGGTGTTCGGGCAGGACAAGGCGATCGATGCGCTGTCGGCTTCGATCAAGCTGGCGCGCGCCGGCCTGCGCGAACCGGAAAAGCCGATCGGCTCTTATTTGTTCTCCGGCCCGACCGGCGTCGGCAAGACCGAAGTCGCAAAACAGCTCGCGGCGTCGCTCGGCGTCGAGCTCATCCGCTTCGACATGTCCGAATATATGGAGCGGCACACGGTGTCGCGCCTGATCGGCGCGCCTCCCGGCTATGTCGGCTTCGACCAGGGCGGCCTTCTGACCGATGGGGTCGACCAGCATCCGCATTGCGTGGTGCTGCTGGACGAAATCGAGAAGGCGCATCCCGATCTCTACAACGTGCTGCTGCAGATCATGGATCACGGCCGGCTCACCGACCACAACGGCAAGCAGGTCAATTTCCGCAACGTGATCCTGATCATGACCACCAATGCGGGCGCCGCCGACCTGGCGCGCCAGGCCTTTGGCTTCACACGCCACAAGCGGGAAGGCGACGACCACGAAGCGATCAACCGGCAGTTCGCGCCGGAGTTCCGCAACCGGCTGGATGCGATCGTCTCGTTCGCCCATCTCAATGCCGACGTCATCGGCATGGTGGTCGAGAAGTTCGTGCTCCAGCTCGAGGCGCAACTGGCCGATCGCGACGTCACCATCGAATTGTCCGAGCCCGCCAAGGCCTGGCTGATCGAGCATGGTTACGACGAGCAGATGGGCGCGCGTCCGATGGCGCGGGTGATCCAGGAGCACATCAAGAAGCCGCTGGCCGATGAAGTGCTGTTCGGTCAACTCAAGGGCGGCGGCCATGTTCGCGTCGTGCTGGTGAAGGACGAGGCGAGCGCCGAAGGCAAGGACAAGATCGGCTTCGAGTTCGTCGAGGGACCGGTGACGCCCAAGCCCGAAAAGCTGCCGGGTACGCGCAAGCGAAAGCCGAAACCGGGTCCCAATGGTGGCGGCGGCGGCTCCAAGGGGCCGGCCTCGCGGGGCCCGCTGGTCAAGGTCTGAGCGGCCTGAGCTGAACACATTAGAAGAGCCGGCGCGTCGCGAGACCGCCGGCTCTTTGCTGCGACAACCGCCTGGATATTGGTTCGACGTGCGCCAATGGGCGAAGTCAGAGTAGTCAGCGTTCGCCGAGCAGTTCCTTGATGCGGCGCTGAAGCTGCCGCTTCTTGATTTCGCTCTTGCGCAGCCGTTCCTCGAGATCGGAAACCGGCTCGGACGGGGGCTCGGCGCTGAAGGCGAGGCCAACGAAATTGTCGCGCCACCACACCACCTTGGCGAGGAAGGAGCGGCCCTTGCGCGCGATGCGCAGCGACATCTGCTCCCGCGGAAGGTTGACGACGTTGCTGAACTCGACGCTCGCGCCCTTGTCGGAGATGTTGCGGACGATGCACTCGCGGCTCGCGCCGGCCTCGCCGATTTCCGCGACGCCGCCGTAAATAACCTTGTCGCGCGCGCTCTCGCGTCGTTCCCGCATCGATATCTCCCAATAAAGAAGGAGACTTTTACGCCGCTTTTTCAGGCACGGAAGGCCATCGCCGGCAAAATGCGGCGTTAACGTAAATTAACATCGGCCGCGATGGCGCGGATTCGGGGCTTCCAGGTCTCTCCTCGGTGTGCTGCCCCCCGAATTCGGACCGGAGAGGGGCTATCGAACCACCGCGGCCATCGGGGCTACGAGCGCCGTCCGGATCAGCGCCGCGAGATCCGAGCGCCGGTAGGGTTTCGCCAGCAGCAGGACGCCGGGATCGAGCCGGCCATGGTGAATGATCGCGTTCTCGGTGTAGCCGGATGTGAACAGTACCTTGATCTCGGGCCTGCGCTTGGTGGCCGCCTCGGCGAGTTCCCGCCCGTTCATGTTGCCGGGCATGATGACGTCGGTGAACAGCAGGTCGATCGGTTTGCCGCTGTCGATGACGGCGAGCGCTTCGGCACCGCTGCTCGCGGACAGGGTGGCGTAGCCGAGGCTCTGGATCTGGGTCAGGACGTACTGACGGACCAGCGGATCGTCCTCGACCACCAATATGGACTCGCCGCCGCGCTCCGGTTCGCCGCGATTTTCGATCGGGGTGCTGGCGGGGGCGATGCCTGTCGCTTGCGGCAGATACAGCTTCACTGTCGTGCCATGGCCGACTTCGCTGTAGATCTTGATGTGCCCGTTCGACTGTTTGACAAAGCCGTAGACCATGCTCAATCCGAGGCCTGAGCCCTTTCCGACCTCCTTGGTCGTGAAAAACGGTTCGAAAACCTTGTCCAGCAACTCCGGCGGCATTCCTTCGCCGGTGTCGCTGACGGCGATCATGACATAATTGCCCGCGGTCACCTCGCTGTTAGCGCGTGCGTAGTTTTCATCGAGGACGACGTTTCGGGTCTCCAGCGTGAGCTTGCCGCCGTTCGGCATCGCGTCACGGGCGTTCAGCGCGAGATTCAGGATCGCGGTGGAGAGCTGGCTGGGGTCGATCAGGGCAGGCGCCACCTGCCGCGCAAGCACCGGCTCGATATCGATGTGTTCGCCAAGGGTCGGCTTCAGCAGTCTGGCGGAGTCGAGCATCAGCCCATTGACGTCGACGCTGCGCGGTTGAAGCGGCTGCCTGCGGGCAAAGGCAAGCAGATGCTGCGTGAGGTCGGCGCCGCGCGAAGCGGCGTCGTCGATCATCCTGGCGATCGAAGCGAGCTGCGGGCGATCCTTCACCGCGTCGGTGAGTATTTCGATCGTGCCGGTGATGACGGTCAGGATGTTGTTGAAATCGTGGGCCACGCCGCCGGTGAGTTGCCCGACCGCTTCCATTTTCTGGGCTTGGCGCACCTGTGATTCCGTGGCTTCGACGTCGCGGAACTTCTGCAGCATCTCCTCGGCGCCGCGCCGCTGCCTGCCTTCCTGCTCCAGCGCCGCATAGGCCTGCTGCAACTGGGATGGGGAGGGCAGCGCCAGAAGTTTCGGCAATAGCGGCCAGAGCACGGCGGCCGTTACGACTGAGGCAAGGGCGGTGGCGGCCTTTGCGAGCCCCTCGATTCCGTAGATCGGGACCCATAGGGTGTAGATCGACATTACATGGGTGACGCCGCAGGCCATGATGAAGATCGCAAACGCCCAAAACACCCAGCCGAACTCGACGTCGCGCCGCTTCGAGACAAAGATCGCAAGTGCAAAGGGAATCGAAAAATAGGCGAGCGCAATCAGCGCATCCGACACGACATGCAGCCAGATCAGTTCCGGTTCCCACAAAAGACATATCCCGTGGGGGGCATACATCGACGTATTCAGGAGACGCTCGAAGAATGCCATCATGCCTGTCACCGCGATCTGCAATGGGTTGTCGTTGGTTTTCGGGATTGACGGGTTGCCGGATCAATTGCTTTGCCGTCTGCAATTTCGGCGTCGAGCCGGTGATGCTCGCGCGAGGCCGGGATCGTCAGGCGGATAAGTGATTCGCCGTCAACGACGGGATGTCTGATATGACAGACCTCCCGGAAGGACGGGACGCATGCGTCAATTTTTTCGCGTAAATCGAGGTCGATTGGACTCTTCCACGAATCACCGGATTCGCCTGAAATATTAGGGCGAAGTTCCTCAATTGTCAGGGTCATAACGGCGGTGGGAACAGCTCGTAGGCTTCGCGCTGGGGTGGGCATGATGGCGATGCTGGCTTGCCTTGGGCAGGCAATTCTTGGGCAAGCCATCGCCGACGACACGATATCCGGGATACTCGAAGTCGCGCGGCCAAGTGTCGAGGAACTCGCGATACCCTTGCAAAAGCCTTCCGACACCGCGCGCGAGAGCGATACGCGCGAGGCGCTGTGCCTGATGGTTGAATCGGCGGCGAGGGCGGCGAACCTGCCGCTGGAATTCTTCGCGCGCGTGATCTGGCAGGAAAGCCGCTTCCAGTCCGATGCGGTGGGGCCGGTCACGCGCAGCGGCCAGCGCGCGCAGGGCATTGCGCAGTTCATGCCGGGAACCGCGAGCGAGCGGCGATTGCTCGACCCCTTCGATCCCGTGCAGGCGTTGCCGAAATCCGCCGAATTCCTCGGCGAGTTACGCGATCAGTTCGGCAATCTCGGCCTCGCGGCGGCGGCCTATAATGCCGGTCCACGGCGGGTGCAGGAATGGCTGGCCGGCACCGGATACATGCCGCAGGAAACCCGCAACTACGTCGTCGCCATTACCGGCTCGACGGTCGAGGAGTGGGCGACGGCAGGGCGGAACAGCAAGATGCCGCAAGCAACCCCAGCCTCCAGTTGCCGCGCGCTGATGGCCCTGCTCAAGCGGGCGCCCAACCCCTTCGTCACGGGCCTCGAACAACACATCACGCTCTCTGCCGCGAAGGTGTGGGGCGTGCAGCTTGCGGCCGGCTTCAACCGCGACAAGGCGCTGGCGATGTACGCGCGCGCGATGAAGCGGCTGAATGCCGTGATTGGCGACCAGGATCCGAGCCTGCTCAGCGCGCGGCTGGGCACCCGCGGCAGCAGCCTGTTCTACCAAGTGCGGATCGGCGCGGACACGCGGCCCGCAGCGGATGATCTCTGTAACCGCATCCGCCGCGCCGGCGGCGCGTGCTTCGTGCTGCGGAACAAGGGCGTGCCGGGGCAAATTCGCTAGGCGAATGGCAATTATACAATCGATCGATTGGACGAATAGACGTTGTCTCGGGCATGTCAGTTGCACCCGCAACGGAGAACTCAAAATGGCAGCCACCGAGAACAAGGACACCATCCGGCGCATCTATCAGGCGCTGCAGACCGGCGATCGCAGCGTGTTCGGCGCGTCCGTACACCCTGACTATGTCTGGCGGTTTCCGGGCCACAGCAGCTGGTCGAAATGCTTCACCGGACAGGACGAGGTTCGCAACAAGCTGTTGAAACCGCTGTTTGCGCTGTTCGCGACCGAATACCGGGCGCATGCCATCAACCTGGTTGCCGAAGATGACTACGTCGTGGCCGAAGTTCGCGGCGACGTGCAGACCAAGCGCGGCCATCGTTACAACAACGAGTACTGCTTCGTGTTCAGGTTTCGCGGCGACAAGATCGCCGAGGTGGTCGAATATTGCGATACCGATCTCGAGGAGCGCGTGCTCGGCAATTACGATGACGCGGTCAGGCTGATCGCGACGTCGTAACAGCCGAGGCTCATGATCGGGGCGGCTGCATGCCAGCCCTGAAGGGGGCCTCGCTTGACGCCGCCTCGTTTCACCGCCGTTATGCGCGCCAGAAATCATTTCCGGCCGGCTGTACGTGGCGTTCCCTCCGCTCGACTCTCCGACATGGCAAAGCCCCTTGCGTGCCTTCGCGTGGGGCATGCGTTCGGTCGTGACGACGGTTCTGACGCTTGTGCTGTTTGCGACCTACCTCGGCATTGGAGCGCTGGCCCATGACAGCCATTTCAGCCTGGGGTGGGTGCTCGGCAGCACGGTTCTGGTTTGGGCGGGCCCGGCGCAGATCATCCTGATTTCGATGCTGGGCTCAGGTGCTACGGTGGTGCAGGCGGCGATCGCGGTCGCCGTCAGCGCCATCAGGCTGTTTCCGATGGTGGTGTCGGTGCTGCCCTTGATCCGCACGCCCAATACGAAGCGCCGTCATCTCGTTCTCGCGGCGCATTTCATCGCCGTGACGCTATGGGTCGAGTGCTATCGGCTGTTGCCGCAGGTCCCGCGTGAGCGGCGCGTTGCGTTCACACACGGGCTTGGCTGCGGCCTGCTTTCCGTCTGCCTGGTGGCGACGACGATCGGCTATGGCCTTGCCGCCAATCTGCCGGTGCTGTTTGCCGCGGCAATCCTGCTGCTGACGCCGCTGGCGTTTCTGCTCTCCACCGCGCGCAACTGCCGGCAGATTTCGGACGTGCTGGCGCTGGTGCTCGGGCTCGCGTTGTATCCGCTGGCGGCGAAGCTGCACACCGGCGTCGACATCCTGATCAGCGGCATCACTGCCGGCACCATCGCTTATGGTGCGCATTGGTGGCGGGAGCGCGCATGAGCGATTGGCTCGCGAATTTTCTCGGTGATCCGCACGCGCTACTGGTGCTTGTGATCGCGGGCTTCCTGCCCAACGAAGTCTGGCGCATGCTCGGGCTCTGGCTCGGCGGCGGCGTCGACGAGGGCTCGGAACTGTTGATCTGGGTGAGGGCGGTGGCGACCGCGATCCTCGCCGGCGTCATCGCGCAAATCCTGGTGCAGCCGCCGGGCGCGCTGGCCAGCGTGCCGGACTGGCTGCGCTACGGCGCGGTGGCCGCCGGCTTTGTCGTGTTCATGCTGACGCGGCGCTCGATTTTCGCCGGCGTGGTCTGCGGCGAGGTCGCGATGGTGGCGGGGAAATGGTGGCTCGGTTGATTGCAGCCGCCGCATAATCCGGTAGTGTCCCTCAAACTCAGAAGCGGCAAGGGAAGCGGGATGAATTGGCGCGCAGTGACAGCTTTCGCGCTTGGCTTGGTTGCGGTGACGTCGCAAGGCCGGGCGGCCGAATACCCGAGCCGTCCGATCAAGCTGATCGTACCCTACGCCGCGGGTGGTCCGTCCGACGTTCAGGCGCGTATGGTTGGCGAGTATCTCGGCCGCGACCTGAAGCAAAGCGTTGTGATCGATAACAGGGCTGGTGCGCAAGGCGCCATCGGTGCCGAAGCGGCTGCGCGATCCGATCCGGACGGCTATACGCTGTTTTTCTCGGCGGCATCGGTGTTCGTGCTCAATCCGTTGCTTTACAAAAAGCTGGCTTACGACCCCGCGAAGGATTTCCGCATTCTGGCGGTCGTCACCGACCAGCCGTCGATCCTCGAGATCAACCCGTCGGTACCCGCCAGGACGGTGGCGGAGTTGGTGGCCTACGCCAAACAGAACCCCGGCAAGCTGAATTTCGGATCGGCCGGCACCGGCGGCAGTGCGCATCTCGCTGGTGAAATGTTCAGGCAGATGGCCGGCATCGATATGGTGCATATCCCCTACAAGGGTATGGCTCCGGCGCTGCAGGATCTGCTTTCCGGTAATATTCAGGTGCTGTTCGACTCGCTTGGCACCGCGTTGCCGCCGATCAATGCCGGATTGCTGCGGCCTCTCGCGGTCGGTTCGGCGAAGCGCATCGACCAGCTGCCTGAGTTGCCAACCATCGCCGAGAGCGGCTATCCCGATTACGTGACCAGTACCTGGTACGGCATTGCCGCGCCGTCGAATGTGCCGGACGATGTCCTGCAAAAACTCAAGGCCAGCCTCGACCGCGCCTTGAGCGACAACGTCTTTCGCGCTTCCCTCGACAGGGTGGGGTTCACGTCGCTGGGCCCGAAGAGCCAGTCCGAGATCGACAAATTCGTCGCTGCCGACAGCGCCCGCTGGGCGGCCGTGATCAAAACTCTCAACATCTCTCTGGACTAGAACACGGCAAGGGGAACGGGATGAATTGGCGCGCAGTGACAGCTTTCGCTTTTGGATTGATTGCGGTGGCGCCGCAAGCAAGGGCGGCTGAATATCCGACCCGCGCAATCAAATTGATTGTGCCCTATGCGGCGGGCGGCCCGACCGACGTACTCGGCCGGCTGGTGGGCGACTATCTCGGCCGAGACCTGAAGCAGACCGTTGTGGTGGAGAACAAGGCCGGAGCGCAGGGCGCGATCGGCGCCGAGGCCGCGGCGCGCTCGGAGCCCGACGGCTACACGCTGTTCTTCACCGCGGCCTCGCTGTTTGTGCTCAATCCGCAGCTCTACAAGAAGCTGCCCTACGATTCGGTGAAGGATTTCAGGATGCTGGCGGTTATCACCGATCTGCCTGTCCTCATGGAGGTACATCCCTCCGTGCCCGCCAAGACGGTCGCGGAGTTCGTGGCCTATGCCAAGCAAAACCCGGGAAAGCTGAACTTCGGATCAGCAGGCACCGGCGGCACCACGCATCTCGCGGGCGAGATGTTCAAGCAGATGGCCGGCGTCGACATGGTCCACATCGCCTATAAGGGGGCAGGCCCCGCGTTGACCGACCTGTTGTCCGGTAACATCCAGCTGATGTTCGATACGCTCGGCACCGCGCTGCCGCCTGTGAAGGCCGGTCTGCTGCGGCCGCTTGCCGTCAGTTCGGCACAGCGTATCGCCGAACTGCCTGACGTGCCTACCATGGCAGAGAGCGGCTATCCTGATTATGCCGTCAGCGTCTGGTACGGCGTTGCCGCGCCGTCGAAAGTGCCCGACGATGTCGTGCAGAAACTCAAGGCCAGTCTCGACAAGGCCCTGAACGATGACGTATTCCGGGTCGCGCTGGACAAGTCCGGGTTTGCGCCGCTGCGCCCGAAGAGTCTCGCCGAGATCGACAAATTCATTGCAACCGATCGCGCGCTGTGGGGCGGCGTGATCAAGAGCCTTAACATCTCACTGGATTAGAAAATGGTTCGGGAAAGCGAAGTCCGCGAAGGTGAACAGACCGTCGACATGCCGCCGGCCAAGGATGCCGGTCTCGTGTTCATCGGGCGCATCCGCACGCCCTGGAAATCGCGGCTGGAAACCCCGCGGCAGGGCCGTCACGACGGCCCGGTGTGCCGGCTGGAGATTTTCGAGCCCTGGGTGCCCGCGATCAAGGGCGTCGATTTCTATTCCAATCTCGAAGTGCTTTACTGGCTGCATCTGTCGCGCCGCGACTTCGTGCTGCAAAGCCCGAAGAACAACGGCAACACGCGCGGCACCTTTTCGCTGCGCTCGCCGGTGCGGCCCAATCCGATCGGCACCTCGATCGTCAAGCTGGTCGGGGTCGAGGGCAACGTCGTGCTGGTGCGCGGTCTCGACTGCCTCGACGAGACGCCACTGATCGATCTCAAGCCCGATCGCTGCGAATTCACGCCGCTGGCGCCACCGCAGGCGGGCGATTTCGGGACGGAGTAGCTGTTTCTCCGCCATTGCGAGGAGCCAACGGGTCGCGCGAATGCGCGCCCGATGACAGG
>JBOHIT010000647.1:0-11489 GCA_050726155.1 Bradyrhizobium sp. | reverse complement strand
GCCTGGCCGCTGAACGGTCCGACCCCGGTGGCGACGAACATCAGCCAGGACAATAGCTCGGCGCGGTTGGCAGGGCCCGCCGGCGGCAGGAACTTGCCGGTCTTTTCCGCGAGGTAGAGCAGGATGGCGTTGCTATCGAACACCGTGACGCCGTCGTCGTCGATCGCAGGCACCTTGGCGTTCGGATTGATGGCGAGGTATTCCGGCTTGAACTGGTCGCCGGCGCGGGTGTCGACGGCGATGGGCTGATAGGCGATGCCGGCTTCCTCGAGGAAGAGCGCGACCTTGGTCGGGTTGGGCGAGCCGTTGAAATAGAATTTGAGCATTGCTGGAGAACTCCCTTTGCTTCTTGCCTGCCAAGAAATCTTGTTACGAACTCGCTACGAGATCGGGCGCGCGGACGTTACCGCACAGCGGCATGTCCATGCTCAAATTTCTGCGAAGAGCGCAACCGACGAGTTCGTGAGGCAAGGCCGGGCAAAGGGCGGTCAACGCCGCCCGTTGTGCCGATCAGCCGAGGTAGTAAAAGCCCAGCAATCCCACCGTGATCAATCCCGCGCCCGCCAGATCCACCAGCGTCGCGAAACGCACGGCCGAGTGCAACGTCGATGCCTGAACATTGCGTTCGGATTGGCGCGCATAGCCGTGGACGATGATCTGCTGGTTGAAATCGCTGTTGGCTTCCAGCCGCTCGGTCAGGCCAACGCAAATCAGGAGAACGCCGAGGATGATGATGCCGGGAAAGCCGAGCAGGCTGAACAGCAGCATCGGGGGCACGCCGACCAGAAAGATCGGCAGCAGGGGCAAGATCAGCCATGAATCGGATTGCGAGCGCATCGGAGTGCTTCTTTATGGCCGCGACCGACGGCCGGTATGGATTAAGGAAGCATCTAATATAGGCGCGAATCTGGGCAAAACAGAGTTTGGCGGCCTGCGGAAATCACAGGGCTGCCATCTCGCCGTGTCTGCGACGATTTTGCAAGTCAGGATAAGGGAAAGCGAAGCGGCGCGCTCAGCCTACCGCCATTCCGGAGCGGATCTCGGCGCGCAGCTCGTCGATCAGGCGCAAGCCCTTCTTGGTCTCGACATGCCAGAAGGTCCAGCCGTTGCAGGCGCCTGAGCCCTGGGCCACCGCGCCGATGCGGTGGATCGAGCCGACCTTGTCGCCGAGCATGATGGCGCCGTCGGCGCGGACCAAAGCGCCGTGGCGCTTCTTGGAATCGACCAGTTTGGTGCCGGGCGAGATCATGCCGCGTTCGATCAGTTCGGAGAACGCCACGCGCGGCGCGTCGCGGGCGGTCATGAACGGCGCCAGGGTGGCCTCGGGAAGCGGTTCGACGGCCGCGATGCGGGCTTCGGCCGCGGTCGCATAGGTCTGGTCGCGCTCGAAACCGATGTAGCGGCGGCCGAGACGTTTTGCCACCGCACCCGTGGTGCCGGTGCCGTTGAAGGGATCAATCACGAGATCGCCGGGTTTCGACGACGACAGCAGCACGCGCGCCAGCAGGCCCTCGGGCTTCTGGGTCGGATGCACTTTCTTGCCGTCTTCGCCCTTGAGGCGCTCGTCGCCGGTGCACAGCGGGATCAGCCAGTCGGAGCGTGCCTGCACGTCCTCATTCGCCGCCTTCAACGCTTCATAGTTGAAGGTATAGCCCTTGGCTTTCTCGTCGCGCGCGGCCCAGATCATGGTTTCGTGGGCATTTGTGAAACGGCGGCCGCGGAAATTCGGCATCGGATTGGTCTTGCGCCAGACGATGTCGTTGAGGACCCAGAAGCCGAGGTCCTGCATGATCGAGCCGACGCGGAAAATGTTGTGGTAGGAGCCGATTACCCACAGCGTCGCCGACGGCTTCATGACGCGGCGGCAGGCCAGAAGCCAGGCGCGGGTGAAATCATCATAGGCGGCGAAGGATGAAAACTTGTCCCAGTCGTTGTTGACGGCGTCGACATGGGATTCGTCGGGGCGCTTGAGGTCGCCCTTGAGCTGCAGGTTATACGGCGGATCTGCGAACACCAGATCGACCGAACCGGCCGGAAGCTTCGACATCTCGGCGACGCAATCGCCAACGACGACACGCGCACTCGACTCGGACTCAAATTTAGTGCGGGGCGCCCTTGCAGACGCCCCGCGACGCGACACAACCATGACTCAATTACTCTGACTCAGGCGACGCTGTCGGCGACGCGGGACTAAACAACCGACTGTCGTTACATTGACCGGGCAAAGTAAAAATCGACTTAATCCGTATTGCTGCTGGGACAGATTTGCCGGGGCTGATTGATGTTTAAGCGCACCAGAACGTTTTCCAGCGAAGTGGATACCGGTTCGCGTCAGGAAAACGCGTCAAAACAAAGAATCCAGAGTCGTTTCGACTCAATCGAAACGAGGCTCTGGAGCGTTTCCAGCGAAGTAGATTCCGGTTCGCGTCAAGAATGCGCGTCAATCAAGGACCGGGAGCCCGTTCCGATTCAATCCGAACGGGGCACTAGGCAATAATTGCCGGGCGGGTTATTGATTAACGGAATGGAAATTTTACGTCTGTGCTGCGTTGGGTATCCAAGGGCCATCAGCCGGGATGAGGAAATACCGCCATGCGTTATGATGATTTCCGCCGCAGCGACGACATCGATGACCGTCGCGATGACAGCGGCGGTGGGGGCGGTGGCGGCGGCTTCGGCATTCCGATGGGCGGCGGTGGCGGGCTCGGCATCGGCACCATCATCGTGCTCGGTCTGCTCGGCTATGCCTTCGGCATCGATCCGCGGATCCTGATCGGCGGCGCCGAAATCCTCACCGGCGGCCAGCAGGCGCCGAGCTACCAGACGGATCGTCGCAATTCGGGTCCGGCCAAGACCGGCGCGCCCAAGGACGAGATGGGCAGCATGATCGCCGGTGTGCTCGGCGAAATCGACGATCGCTGGAACGAGATCTTCCAGGCCAGCGGGCAAACCTACAAGGGGCCGCGCATCGTGCTGTTCCGCAATGCCACCAATGGCGGACGCTGCGGCATGGCGCAGTCGGCGATGGGGCCGTTCTACTGCCCGCCGGACAAGCAGATATTCCTCGACACCGCCTTCTTCCGCGACGTCGAGACCAAGTTTCGCGGTTGCTCGGGCAATGCCTGCAAGTTCACCACCGCCTACATCATCGCGCATGAGGCCGGCCATCACATCCAGAATCTGCTCGGCATCCTGCCGCGCGTGCAGCGGATGCAGGAGCAGGCCGGCAGCAAGGCGGAGGCCAACGCGCTGCAGGTCAAGGTCGAACTGCAGGCGGACTGCCTGTCGGGCGTCTGGGTCAATCGCGAGGAGAAGAAGCGTCCGGGCTTCGTCGAGCCCGGCGACATCGAAGCCGCGCTGCAGACCGCCACCGCGATCGGCGACGACACGCTGCAGCGGCAGGCGACCGGCAGGGTGGTGCCCGATTCATTTACCCACGGCTCTGCCGCGCAGCGCAAGCAATGGTTCATGACCGGCTATCAGCAGGGCACGGTGCAGGCCTGCAATACATTTGGGTCGAGTCTGTAGGATGGCGGAGGTCAATCCGTCATCCTGAGGTGCGAGCCTCTTCGGCGAGCCTCGAAGGATGACTGGCGAGGTGCCCGCGGCCATCCTTCGAGGCTCGCTCCGCTCGCACCTCAGGATGACGGCGGAGTACGCGGGGCTAAGAGGTTCAAGTCATGTCCTCCATCGATGAAACCAAACAATTCGTGCCGCTCAACATCGCGGTGCTGACGATCTCGGACACGCGCTCGCTTGCCGATGACAAGTCAGGGACGACGCTGGCGGAGCGGCTGACCGCCGCCGGTCACCATCTCGCGGCGCGTGAGATCATCGTCGACGACGTCGATGCGATCCGGGTCATCGTCCGGCGCTGGATCGCCGACCCCGGCGTCGATGTCATCATCACCACCGGCGGCACCGGCTTTACCGGCCGCGA
This sequence comes from Bradyrhizobium sp., assembly GCA_050726155.1. GTDB lineage: Bacteria > Pseudomonadota > Alphaproteobacteria > Rhizobiales > Xanthobacteraceae > Bradyrhizobium. The sequence continues at coordinate 7,549 of JBOHIT010000647.1, read as the reverse complement.
CGTCACGCCGGAGGCGGTCGAGCCGCTGTTCGAAAAGCGGATGGATGGTTTTTCGATCGCGTTCCATATGCTGAGCCACGCCAAGATCGGCGCCTCGACGATCCAGAGCCGCGCTACCGCCGGCGTTGCGGGCGCGACCTTCATCTTCTGCCTGCCGGGCTCACCCGGCGCCTGCCGCGACGGCTGGGACGGCATCCTCGCCCACCAGCTCGACTACCGCACGCGGCCCTGCAATTTCGTCGAGATCATGCCGCGGCTGGACGAACATCTGCGCCGTCCGAAAGCCAAGGGTGCGTCGGTGTAGCCAGTTCGTAGTTTCGCAGGATGGGTAGAGCCACCGGGTCGCGCGAATGCGCGCCCGATGATAAACTCCGCGAAACCCATCACCGCGAGTCCCGCTGTGGCGATGGGTTTCGCTGCACTCTACCCATCCTACGAATCCGCGCCCACAATCCGCGCCACATATTCCGATACGCCTCGTCGCGGAGCTGCTTCGCTCGCCTTTTGTAAAAGGCCATCACGTCCGGCGTGATGCGCCGCGGTGTGTCGCGGCGCCCCGGCTTCACAGGTCGCGCTCCCAGGTCTCGCCGATCAGGCTTTGACCGAAGCTGCGATGCGGCTCGGTGGCGACCAGCGCGAAGCCGGCGTTTTCATAGATGCTGCGAGCGGCGACCAGGATGCTCTGGGTCCACAGCGTGATCCTGCGATAGCCGGTCGCCTGCGCGAAGGCGATGCATTCGGCGACCAGCCGCTGGCCCAGCCCATGTCCGCGCCCGGCCGGGTCCACCAGCAGCAGGCGCAGCTTGGCGACCTCGTCGCTGTGTTTGACCAGAAACACCGAACCGACCTGGACGCCATCCAGTTCGGCGATCCAGCATCGCTCCCGCGAGGCGTCGAACGAGGTCAGGAATTTCGCCGCGATCTCCGCCACCAGCGCTTCGAACGAGGAGTCAAAACCGTATTCGCTGGCGTAGAGCGCGCCGTGGCTCTGCACCACCCAGCCCATGTCGCCGGGGCGGTGGGTGCGCAGGATCGCTTGCGGCGGTGCCGCGCCGGGCTTCAGCAGCCGTTCGATCTCGGCCATCGCGCCGACCAGCTTTTTGCCGCCGCCGCGCGGCAATGCGGCCAGCATCGCGGCGATGTCGTCCTGCGTGCTGCGCTCGAGTTTGACGAAGGCCTGGCGTCCCTTGGGCGTCAGGGCAAGCTGGAATTGCCGCCGGTCCGCCGGCAGCGGCTTGCGGGTGATCAATCCGCTCTCGTCGAAGTTCTGGACGATCCGGCTGAGATAGCCGGCATCGAGGCCGAGCTCGGCGCCGATCTCCTTGGCCGAAAGGTCTTCGCGAGTGGCGAGTTCGTACAGCACCCGCGCTTCGCTGAGCGAGAACGGGCTTTTCAGGAGTTGCTGGTCGAGCACGCCGAGCTTGCGGGTGTAGAAACGGTTGAAGGCGCGGATCGCCGCGACCTCGGCGTCGGAATGGTTCTGGGACATGGCACACCTCGATACTTGCCATTGTCAAATAATTATTTGACTTTGGCAAGTATATTTCGATGGGGAACCGGCCGCTCTATCTTTGCATGGGGTTGTTTTCGCAGTTTTGCGTCCGGCGGCCGAAACTAGGCCACCACCATGATCCGGCTGCGCAACATGGTGCGGGAGCGGCGGCCGAGCTGCCGCAGCAGCCGGGCCTCGGAACGGCGGGCATCCGGCCGGTAGCCGCCAAGCCGGTCGTAATGGTCGCGGGCAATCAGCAGGCCCTGTTCCGCCGAGGGGCCGGTGATCATGCGGGCGACGAATTTGAGGCCGTCGCGAAAGCCTGCATCCGTGTAGGGCGAGCGGGCATAGCGGAAGATCCCGGCGCGGGGCCGGCCGCTGCTCGATACGCCCTGGATGAACTGTGCAGTCTCCTCGATCCAGCCCGAATCGAGCACGGCGCCGGCATGCAGGAACATCAGCCATGGCGAGCGCGCCTGACGGGCGCCGGCGGCCAGCGCCGCGGCGCGGGTCCCCTCGAAGGGAAGGAAGCGGCAGCCGGCGATATCAGCCACCCGCTCGATGACGCCGCTCGCGGCACGATCGACCAGCACGACCTCGCGGATCAAACCGGCAGCCGCACCCGGCACCAGCGCCGCAAGGGTGGCGACGGCTGTTTGCTCGACCCCCTCGGTCGGGATGATGACGCTCAGCATGATTGAGGCTTCGGTGGCTCAAACGGTGAAAAACGCCGTTTGTTATCACCTTGTCACATTCAAAACAGCCCCGTCTGCTGCAGCTTTTTTGGGCCTGCCGGGCTAGCGGCCGGCGCGCTTGCGCGGCGGCACGGAATTCGAACTCGCGCGATAATAGGGATTGTCGATGCAACTGCCCGCCAGGCCGCTCACGAAGGCGCGGCATTGCTCGTAGTTGGCGTAGTTGCACGAGATTCCATCGCTCTTGCCATAGGTCTGTGCGCAGACCGGCAAGTTGGCGTCCGCATGGCCCGGCGTCGTGTTCGCCATCAGCGCGGCGAGTCCCAAAGCGGCGAGGGTAAATTGGCGCATCGCGTTCCTCCCAATCGTTTCGTTGGTGGAATTACGAAGGCCCGTGCGTCTCGATTACGGTGGACACGGAAACGTATGTTCTTGATTTGTTCTCGAGTCGTGTTATGTTCTGGCCATGAGCCGAGCATCCTCTCATGCCCTCAAGCACCCGCCGGTCACGGCGCCCTCCGAACCGGCGGGTGCGACTCCTTTTCCCGAGCTGGCGGTCGCGATCGACCGCGAGCGGCGGCGCGGCCGCGGCGCCCAGTCCAACGACAGCGGCCGCTTCGAAGCCGAGGCCCGCATCGCCTTCGACGATGGCTGGCAGAGCCTCGAAGACCTCGCCCCGTTCAAGACCACGGTTGGGATCGACACCTCGCGCAAGGTCATCACCCGCAACGACTCCCCCGATATCGGCTTCGATCGCTCGATCAACCCCTATCGCGGCTGCGAGCATGGCTGCGTCTACTGCTTTGCGCGCCCGACCCATGCCTATCTCGGGCTGTCGCCCGGACTTGATTTCGAAACCAAGCTGCTGGCGAAGCCGGATGCGCCGGCGTTGCTCGAAAAGGAACTGGCGGCGCCGGATTACGAGCCGCGCATGATCGCGATCGGCACCAACACCGATCCCTATCAGCCGATCGAGCGCGAACATAAAATCATGCGCGGCATTCTCGAGGTGCTGGAGCGCGCTGGCCATCCTGTCGGCATCGTCACCAAATCGGCGCTTGTCACGCGCGACATCGACATTCTGTCGCGAATGGCAAAACGCAATCTGGTCAAGGTCGCGCTGTCAGTGACGACGCTGGACGCCAAGCTCGCGCGCACCATGGAGCCGCGGGCTTCGACGCCGCCTAAGCGGCTCGAAGCGATACGGCAATTGGCGGAGGCCGGCATTCCGGCAACCGTGATGGTGGCGCCGGTGATCCCCGCGCTGAACGATTCCGAGATCGAACGCATTCTGGACGCCGCCGCCCATGCCGGCGCCAAGGACGCAAGCTATGTGCTGCTGCGGCTGCCGCTGGAAGTGCGCGATCTGTTCCGCGAATGGCTGATGGCGAACTATCCCGACCGCTATCGCCACGTCTTCACCCTGATCCGCGACATGCGTGGTGGCCGCGATTACGATTCGCAATGGGGAACGCGGATGAAGGGCACCGGGCCGATGGCCTGGATGATCGGACGCCGCTTCGAGATCGCCTGCGAAAAGCTCGGCCTCAACAAGCGGCGCCTGAAACTGACCACCGACCATTTCGTCAAGCCGAAGCGAAGCGGGCAGCAGTTGAGCTTGTTCTAGGTTTCGTCATTGCGAGCGTAGCGAAGCAATCCATGTATCCGCGCACGAAGTATGGATTGCTTCGTCGCTGAGTTTATCATCGGGCCCGCCCAAAGGCGGGACCTGTTGGCGCCTCGCAATGACGAATGAGAGGGTAGCATGAGCAAGGTTCCACCAATCCCACGACTGACCGTCATCACGCTCGGCGTCAGCAATATCCGCGCCAGCATCGCCTTTTATGAAGCGCTGGGTTTTGCGCGAAGAATTCGCACCACCGGCGAGGCCGTAGCCTTCTTCGATACCGGCGGCCCCGTGATCGGGCTGTTTCCCTGGGATCAACTGGCGCTGGATGCGACACTCCCGGACCAGCCGCGGCCCAACACCTTCCGTGGCGTGACGCTGGCATGGAATTGCGCTTCACGCGAGGAAGTCGACACCGTGCTGGATTTTGCGATCTCCAAGGGCGCTTCGTTGCTCAAGCCCGCGCATGAGACCAGTTATGGCGGCTACTCCGGATATTTCACCGATCCCGACAACCATCCCTGGGAAGTCGTGGTCGCCCCCGGCATCGAGGTCGGGGATGACCGACGGGTGCATTTGCCGGACTAGGTTGAATTGCGGGAATTGCAGCCGATTCCCGGTTGCGTGCTGACGCGCGCTTGCCCACCATCCCGGCATGATTCGGGATAAGTCCGCCAGGAACTCTGCCAAGAAAGAAGCCGCCAAACAGGCAAAACTGCCGAAGGGCGTGATCGCCGTGGTGCCGCCGAGCTTTCGGCGCGAGCGCGCGCTGATCAAGCGTGGCGTCTGGCCGATCGCCGGGTGCGACGAGGCCGGGCGCGGGCCGTTGGCCGGTCCCGTGGTGGCCGCCGCCGTCGTGCTCGATCCGAAGCGAATCCCCAAAGGCATCGATGATTCGAAACGGCTGACGGCGGAGCGCCGCGAGGAATTGTTCGAGGAGATTTGCGCGACGTCGTCATTTGCGGTCGCATTCGCCTCGCCGGCGCGCATCGATCGCGACAATATCCTGCGCGCCTCGCTGTGGGCGCTGTCGCGCGCCGTGCACGGCCTGCCGGAAATCCCGCGCCACGTGTTCGTCGACGGCCGCGACCGCATCGCGGCGCCGTGCGACTGCGACGCCGTGATCGGCGGCGACGGCATCGTGATGTCGATCGCCGCGGCATCGATCATCGCCAAGGTGACGCGCGACCGCCTGATGTGCGCGCTGGCGCTGGATTGCCCGGGCTACGGCTTCGAGACCCACAAGGGCTACGCCGTGCCGGAACATCGCGAGGCGCTCGACCGACTCGGTCCCAGCGTCCATCACCGCCGCTTCTTCGCGCCGGTCATTGCCGCGCGCGAAAAGCATCAGCCTGGCACCGTCGAGCCCGATCTGTTCACGGTGGAAACGCCGATCATCGATGAGGTCGTTGCGATCGTCTAAGGCGGTTGCCCCGGAGCGCTGCTCCATCTATCAAACATTCTGGAATAGGCCAGCTTACGGCATCGGTGGGCATTTCGGACGTTTCATGCGTTTCACCTCCCTGGTTGTCGAACTGATCCGCGCCCGGCCGCGGCTGGTGGTCTGGCTCGTGGTGCTGCTGCAGGCGGCCATGTGGCTGATCCTGCCGACGCTGCTCTACCGCAGCCCGCCCGGCGATATCGCCACCGTTCTGGCGTTCGGCCGGGAATATCAGGTCGGGACCTATTTTGGTCCGCCGCTGGCGTTCTGGCTCGCCGATATCGCCTACCGCGCTGTCGGCAACCACATGTTCGGCGTCTATCTGCTGGCACAGATCTGCGCGGTCACGACGTTCTGGAGTTTCTATCAGCTCGGGCGCGCCATTGTCGGCGGCCAGCAGGCGGTGATTGCGGTGCTGCTCTCGATGACGGTCGTGGCCTTCAGTTCGCCCGGCGTCGAATTCGGTCCATTGGTGCTGGCGCGGCCGTTGTGGGCGTTGCTGTTGCTGCATTCCTGGCAATTGATCGGCCAGAACCGGCGTAGCGCCTGGTTCGCCTGGTCGATCGAGGCCGGCTTGTTGCTGCTGACGATTTCGGCTGCGATCGGACTGCTGCTGCTCATCGTCGGATTTTTCGTCGCCACCGCACGCGGGCGGCGTCTGCTGATGTCGCTCGATCCGCTCTATGCGCTGCTGGTGATCGTCGTATTGGTGCTGCCCTATCTCATCTGGGTGGTCCGCGCCGACGTGCTGGCGATGCCGCCATTGCCGGGAATCGATGATCTCGCGGCCAGGGCGACGCACTGGGGCGGGCTGCTCGGCGGCCTGGTGCTGGCGATGGCTGGCATCATCGTGCTGGTGATCCTCAATTCGGGCTGGTTTGCCCGCAACGCCGAGGAAGCGCCGATCATCTACCGGCCGCGTATCGATCCGCTGGCGCGCGAGTTCGTCTATACGTTTGCGATCGGCCCTGCGTTGTTTGGCAGCCTGATCGCGGGCGTGTTCAATCTCGACCGTGTCACCGGCGGCGCCGGCGTTGCCTTGCTGATGTCGGGGCTTGCCGTGATCGTTGCGACCGGCGATCTGGTCTATCTGCGACGCCAGCGGTTGTTGCGCACGGTCTGGGCTGCCGCACTCGCCGCACCCGCTTTCGTCGCGATCGCGGCCACGCTGTTCCTGCCCTGGACCACCACGATCGAAGCGCCGACCTCGCTGCCGGCGCGGGCGATCGCGCATTTCTTCGGTGACAGTTTTGAGCGGCGCACCAATCAGCGGCTGCGCGCGGTCGCCGGCGATCCGCAACTGGCCAGTTTCGTCGCATTGAACGCCGGACGCCCGCATTTGCTACTCGACGCCACGCCGGAACGAACGCCATGGCTCTCGGTCGCGAAGTTCAATGAAACCGGCGGCGTCGTGGTCTGGCGCGCCTCCGATACGTCAGGCACGCCGCCGCCTGACATAGCGCAGCGCTTTCCAGGCCTGGTGCCCGAAGTGCCGCGCGCGTTCGAATGGATGGTCAACGGAAGGCAGCCGTTGTTGCGCGTCGGCTGGGCCATCGTGCGCCCGAAGGCGCCGTAGATTTAGCTCGCCGGCGCCTTTTCCAGTTCCTTCGCGATCGCGCGCAGATCCTGCCACGACATCCGCTTGTAGGACGGCGAGCGCAGCAGATAGGCCGGATGGAACGTCGCGATGGCACGGATCGAGCGCGTGCCGGTATCGTAATCGAACCATTTGCCGCGCGTCTTCATGATGCCCTCGCGCGTCGACAGCAACGTCTGCGTCGAGGGATTGCCGAGCGTCACCAGCACGTCAGGGTTCACCAACTCGATCTGCCGCTGGATGAACGGCAGGCAGATTTGCGTTTCCTGCGGTGTCGGCGTGCGGTTGCCGGGCGGCCGCCATGGAATCACGTTGGCGATATAGGCCTTGCCGCGGTCGAGCCCGATCGCCGCGATCATGCGGTCGAGCAATTTGCCGGAACGGCCGACGAACGGCAGTCCCTCAATGTCCTCGTCGCGTCCGGGCGCTTCGCCGACGAACATGATGCGCGCTTGCGGATTGCCGTCGGAGAACACCAGCCGCGTCGCCGTGTGCTTGAGTGCGCAGCCGTCGAAATTCTCCAGCAGCGCGCGCAGCGCCTCCAGCGATGGCGCGGTTCGTGCCGCTTCCCGCGCCGAAGCGATCGCGGCTTCCGGTGCCGGCGCTATTTCGCTGCGCGAAACTGGCGGCGTCGCGACAGGCGTTTCCCGGACCAGCAGCTGCGCAGGAATTTCACGGGGGACGGCGATGGTAGCGC
>JBOHIT010000646.1:0-9839 GCA_050726155.1 Bradyrhizobium sp. | reverse complement strand
CGGGATCGCGTTCCAGACCCAGAACGTCGCATACATGGTGTCGCTGGCCTTCGCGGTCGCCTGCTCCTCGACGTTCCCGCTGCTGCTGCTGTCGATCTACTGGCGCGGATTGACGACGCGGGGTGCCGTCATCGGTGGCTCGGTCGGGCTGTTTGCCGCGCTGGCGCTGACCATCCTCGGCCCCCCGGTATGGGTCAAGGTACTCGGCTTCGCGTCGCCGGTGTTCCCGATTGACCCGCCGACCATCGTGACCATGCCGCTGGCGTTCTTTGCCTGCTGGCTGGCGTCGGTGCTCGATCGCAGCCGTCAGGCCGCCAGCGATCGCGATGGCTTCGGCATGCAGACTACCCAGGCGATCGGCCGACACGCTGTCCCCGCGGAGTGAACGACACCAGCGGCGCGCCTTGACCGGCGCGCCGCCATTGTCCAACCATCCATCATCAGGAATTCGTCATGTTGAAACTGATCAGCGCGACCCCCAGCCCCTATGCGCGCAAAGTGCGCGTTGCGCTTGCCGAAAAGGGCCTGCCGTTCGAACTCATCACGGAAGTACCGTGGGACAGCACTACCGCGACGCCGAAATACAATCCGCTGGAAAAGCTGCCGGTGCTGATCCTAGAGGACGGCTCGAGCGTCTATGAGTCCAATTTCATCCTGCAATATCTCGAATGGAAATATCCGGAGACGCCGCTGCTCCCCGTGGACGTCGACGGCAAGATCGCCGCGCGGCGGCTGGAAGTGCTGTGCGACGGTATCTGCGACGCTTTCGTGCTGATGTTCTTCGAACGCCAGCGCTCCGAAGTGGCCAAGAGCCCAGAATGGATGGCCCGTCAGCGCCGCAAGATCGACGGCGGCATGCGCGAGATGGCGCGTCTGGTCGGCGACCGCACCTTTGCGGTAGGTCGCGAATTCAGCCTTGGCGACATCGCCGTGGGCACCGTGACCGGCTACCTAGCGGTGCGCTGGCCGGACTACGACTGGCAGAGCCAGTATCCAGACCTGGCGGCCTTCAGTGCGCGCGTCGAACAGCGGCCATCTTTCAAGGGCAGCGTTCCGGTGCCGCAGAAGATTTCCGACAAGGTGATGTAAACCAACGCGTCAAGGTGGTGCACGGCGATGCCGGATCTGTTCAGTCCCTACAAGTTAAAGGGCGTCACGCTGCGCAACCGCATCGCGATGTCGCCGATGACGATGTACCGGTCGGTCGATGGACTGATGAACGACTATCACATCATGCTGATGGGCTCCCGCGCCGCCGGTGGCTTTGGTCTGGTATTCCCTGAGCAACTGGCCATCACGCCGGATGGCCGCACCGGCACCTGTTGCGCCGGCATCTATGACGACGCCCAGATCGAAGGTCTGTCGCGTATGACCGCGATGGTGAAGGCTATGGGCGCGGTGCCGGCCGCTCAGCTCGGCCACACCGGCCGCAAGGGCAGCGAATTAACACCCTGGCACGGCAAACTGCAGATACCGCCGGAACATCCCGACGGCTGGCAGGTGCGCGGCCCGTCCGCGATCAGCTATGGCGGTCGGTACACCTATCCGGTCCATGAACTATCCATCGAAGAGATCAAAGAAATCCATAGCGCTTATGCCCGGGCCGCGCAGCGGGCGCTGGATTCAGGCTTCGAGTGGCTGGAGATGCATTTCGCGCACGGCTATCTCGGTGCCAGCTTTTTCTCACCGCTCGCCAACCAGCGCACCGACCAATATGGCGGCAGCCTGGATAACCGCCTGCGCTTTCATCGCGAAGCGCTCGATGCGGTTCGGGCCGTGTGGCCGGAACGACTGCCTCTGACGATGCGTCTCGGCTCTGACGATTTCAACGAAAAGGGCGTGCAATTCGACGACGCTGTTTGGGCGGTCGGTGAATTGAAGAACCACGGGCTCGACTTCGCCGATCTCAGCGTTGGCTTAAACACTGACGATACCAAGGATGCACCATTCAACCAGGTGGCGTTCATGGTCGAGCGCGGCAATCGCGTCCGGCGCGAGGTCGGCATTCCCGTCGGCGTCAGTTGGAATCTCGGCATCCCGGCGGTCGCCGACCAAGTTATCCGCGATGAATTGATCGACTTGGTGTTTTTGGGACGACCCGCTCTGTCGAACCCGCATTGGCCAATCTGGGCCGCGCGCGAACTATCGCACGCCGATCCATTCTCATTGCTTCCCGAAGACTGGTCATGGTGGTTGCGCAACCGGCCGGGCTCCGAGGGCTCGCTCGGCTGGCCAGCGCAGGTAAGTGATACGTCCGCTACAGGCCCGGTGCCGGTGTCCCGGAATACCCCGCACAAGGCGGCATGATTATTTGAAAAACAGTTGCATGATTGCAAGCAACGAGGCGACGAAGACAAAGTAAACGGCTGCTTTTGGCGCTGAGCAGACGTTCACTAGCTGCCATCAGGCGACCTTCCCGCGCGCCTTGTTCGCTATGGACCACCGACGCTCGATTTCCTTCACGGCTACCTTCATGTTAGGAAGATACTTACGGGCGGCGGCTTCGGGCGTCATCGACGACGAGAAGAAGATCAGATTCAGGCTGCCGAGAACGGGACCACCGCCCGGGATCGCCAGTGCGATGGCGCTGATGCCAGCTTCGGATCCTCCGACCGACGATGCGTAACCGTCTTTCTTCGTTTGCAGCAGGAAGTCTTCGATGAAGCGGCGATCCTTCGCCAGCCCTGCGTCTTCTTCAACGAGCGACGCTGTCAGGTCGAGCATTTCGCGGCGCAATGCCGGTGGTGAGGCAGCCAGGATGGCCTTCCCAAGCGCGCTGCGCACCAGAGACCTCCTACGGCCCACCATGGACCGATGCACCGAGAACGGACTGAAAGGGTGGGTACTCTCGCGGATCAACACCGAACCGAGTTCGAAGACACCGAAGTCGCTCGGCCAAGAGACCTGGTCGAGTAGGCTGAACATTGCCGGAAGCGCCGCCTGGCTTGATAGATCGCGCGAGGATACGCCTTCGCTCAAACTGCGCACTTGCGGCGTAAGACCGAACAAGGCGTTTGTCTCGTCGAACGTCACGTAACCGTCGTCTCGAAGGGTATCGAGTAGGCGATAGCACGTCGTCCGGTTAAGACCCGTCCTTTTTGCGAGCTGCACGACGCTCGACGGTCCGCTTGCATTTAGCTCGCCGATCAGCGCCAACCCTCGGGAAAGCGCCCTGACATTGCGGTGCATGGTCCCTCCGGGGGTGTTCGCGGTGCGAACATTTCACAGACTCCGATGGAATCCAAGACCGAAGGGAGGCAATCCATCGCCCGCACGTCCAAACAGGGCGGCGACGGAGGAAACGATGGTCCATTCAACCTTTCACTTGTCGGCGGCCGTGTGTCTGGCCCTCGCAGTCTCGGCGGCACCGGCCGCAGCGCAGACCGCCGGCGGGGCGGCAAATCTCACCGGCGGCAAGGTGAAGGTCGGCGTCCTGACCGACATCGCCGGACCGACGGCTATGGCGAACGGCAAGGGCTCGGTGATCGCGGCGGAGATGGCCGCCGAGGACTTCGGAGCCGGTCTCAACGTCGAGGTTATCTCGGCCGATCACAGCGGCAAGCCTGACATCGGATCACAAATCGCTGCGCGCTGGTTCGACGTCGAAGGTGTCGACGTGATCGCCGACATGCAAGGTTCTCCTATCGGTTTCGCCGTGCAGAATCTCGCGGCCCAGAAGAGCAAGATCATGTTGCTGTCGGGCTCGACCTCGTCCGATTTCAGCGGCAAGGCTTGCTCCCCGCTCACGGTTCAGTGGACAGTCGATACCTACAATCTGGCCAAGGGCGCGGCGAAGTCCATCATCGAGGCCGGCGGCACGAAGTGGTACTTCCTGACCGTCGATCAGGCCTATGGCCACGCCCTGTCGAGGGACACATCGGAGCAGGTGAAGCTCAACGGCGCACAGGTGGTGGGTAACACCGTGTTTCCGCCAAATACTTCCGACTTCGCATCATTCCTGCTCACCGCATCCAATGCCGGAGCCAACGTCATAGCAATCGCGGCTTCGAGCGGCGATACGGTAACTGCACTGAAGCAGGCCGAGGAGTTCGGTCTCAGCGCCAAGGCCAAGATCGTTCCGCTGCAGTCGGTGCTGACGGACGTCTATGCGGTAGGCTTGAAGATCGCGCACGACGCCTACGAAGTGTCTCCATTCTATTGGGACCGCACACCTGAGACGCGCGCTTGGGCCGAGCGCTTCTACGCGAAAGCGAAGATCATGCCGACGGGATTTCACGCCGGTGTCTATTCGTCGGTCTCCCACTACCTCAAGGCGGTGAAAGAGACGGCCACCGATGACGCTCCCACCGTGATGAAGCAGATGGAGAAGGAGCGGGTGCACGACTTCTTTGCGGCCGACGGCTACATTCGCGCCGACCGCAAAATGATCCACGACATGTACCTGCTCCAGGTGAAGAAGCCCGGAGAGAACAAGGGCGCCTGGGATCTCTACAACGTCCTGCAGACGTTGTCCGGCGAGTCCGTCAACCGCCCGCTTTCCGAGAGCCAGTGTTCGCTGGTCAAGAAATAGCCGCGAGCAATCGATCGACAACCGTCACCGGGCGTTTAAAGGAATCCGATCATGTCAGTCGCCATCGTCTGCGCATCCCATACGCCCCTTATGTACCGGGGGCCAGCCACCAACGAAACCGAGCAACGCGTTCGAACGGCCTTCGAGCGTCTCGGATCCTTCGTGAAGGAGTTCGCGCCCGACTACGTCATCCAGTTCGCGCCCGATCACTTCAACGGCTTCTTCTACGATCTCATGCCGTCCTTCTGCGTCGGTGCAGGAGCGGTTTCCCTCGGCGATTGGGGAGGGGGCACGGGCCCCTTGGACGTCCCGGAAAAGACGGCACTCGAGCTTGTGGACCACGTACGTGCGGAGGACTTCGACGTCGCCGTGTCGTACCGCATGCCGGTCGATCATGGCTTCGTCCAGATGTGGGAAGCGGTCTTAGGCGACTTCAAATCTGTCCCGATCCTGCCGATCTTCGTGAACGCCGCCGCACCACCCGTTCCGACCTATCGTCGCGCCCGGCAGCTCGGAGAATCCGTTGGTCGCTACGCGGTGCGTTCGGGAAAACGGGTACTGTTTGCGGCATCGGGCGGCCTGTCGCACGATCCGCCGCTGCCGTCGATCAAGGACGCGCCGCCGGAGATCCGTGAGCGTTTGATCAACGGACGCGATCCGACCGCGGAAGCAAAGGAGGCGCGCGAGAAGCGCGTGCTCGAGGCGGGTGTTCTCGCCGAAGCTGGCAAGGGTCCTTGCAAGCCTCTCAATCCGGAATGGGACGAGGAATTCATGGAGATACTGCGCAGCGGCCAGATCTGGCGGGCCGACGCGCTCGACACCGACAAGGTACGCGAGGCGGCGGGCCGTGGCGCCAACGAAGTCCTGGCATGGGTTGCCGCCTTCGGCGCCTTCTCCACGGGTGGCCACTTCAAAATGGAGCAGGAGTTCTACGAACCGATTCCAGGCTGGATCGCCGGCATGGCGATGATGGCCGGCAGACAGGCCGACGCTAATCATTGATCGACTCATCCCGCGCGAACGCGGAAGCATCGCGGAGCACAAGCAATGGCATACGAAACTGACGTGCTAATCATCGGGGCCGGCCCGACCGGCTCGACGACTGCCCTGGCGCTCGCGAATTCCCACGTGCGCTGCCACATCGTGTCGCGTGGTAATTGGATGGCCGATAGCCCCCGCGCTCACATCACGAACCAACGCGCCAACGAAGTCTTCCGGGATCTCGGAATCTCGGAGGACGTCGCCCGCTACGCGAGCCCGTGGGAGCAGATGGGCGACACGACGTTCACCACCAGCCTGGCCGGACCCGAACTGATCCGGATGCGGACGTGGGGGACCGGGGACGACCGGCGAGGCGACTACCTGCGAGCAAGTCCCTGCGGCATGGTGGACATCATTCAGCCGCTGCTCGAGCCGATCCTGTTCCAGAAGGCGGCCGAAAAGGGCGCAACGTTCGCGTTCAACACCGAGTATATCCGTCATGAGCAGGACGCCGACGGCGTCACCGCCACGCTGCGCGATCGGTTGGACGGACGGGAGTTCACCATCCGGGCGCGGTACATGGTCGGCGCCGACGGCGCGAGATCGTCCGTGGTCGATCATCTCGAGCTTCCCATCGAAGGTCGTATGGCGCGTGCGGGCACCGTCTACACGATCTTCAACGCTGACCTCTCCAAGTATAGCAAACATCGTCCCAGCATCCTGAACTGGATCGTCACGCCGGACGCGAGCTTCGGCGAGATCGGCATGGGCCTTCTCCGCGCCGTGCGGCCCTGGACGCAATGGATCGCCGGATGGGGGTTCGACATCAACAAGGGGGATCCGGATCTCTCCGAGAGCAACGTGCGCGAAAAGATCGGGATTCTGATCGGCGATCCGGCGATCGAACCCGACATCGTCAGGACGTCGGTCTGGTACATCAACCAGGCGTACGTGACGCAGTATTCGAAGGGGCGCGTCTTGTGCGGAGGCGACGCCGTCCACCGCCATCCGCCGTCGAGCGGTCTGGGCAACAACACTTGCGTGCAGGACGGTCACAACCTCGGTTGGAAGCTCGCCTACGCCGTCAGGGGCTGGGCCGGACCGAAGCTCCTCGAAAGCTATTCGCAGGAGAGAGCTCCCGTCGGTAGGCAGGTCGTGCAGCGCGCCAACCAGTCGCGCCTCGACTACGCTCCGTTGAATGCCTGTTTCCGCGTGCAGGGCGCCGAGAATCCGGTGGCGGCTGGCATCGCGCGCTTCCGCGATCCGGGTCCGGAGGGCGTCGCCGCCCGTAAGGCCGCGCAGGCAGCGCTCGACCTCAAGCAAACCGAGTTCAACGCCCAAGGCGTCGAGATGAACCAGCGGTACGAATCCTCGGCCGTCGTTCCGGACGAAGGGGCGAAGCCTGAAGAATGGCGGCGCGACCGCGACCTCTACAATCAGCCGACGACGCGACCGGGCGCGAAGATCCCGCACGCATGGCTCGTCGGCCCGGATGGTATGCGCATGTCGACGCTGGACGTCACCGGGAAAGGTCTCTTCACCGTCGTGACCGGCCTCGCCAGCACGGCTTGGAAGGATGCGGTTCGCCGCCTCGATCTGCCGTTCCTGCGGATCGTCGTGACGGGCTCGCCCGAAGCGCAGGACCTGTACTGCGAGTGGCAGCGCATCCGCGAGATCGAAGAGGCCGGCGCGCTGCTTGTGCGACCGGACGGAGTGGTGGCCTGGCGCGACAAGGAAGGAACGGCCGACCCCGGGGATGCCGAGGAGAAGCTGAGCGCGGCAATCCGCGCCGTTCTCGACCTTCCGAGTCTTTCCGCCCTTCCGCGCGAGAAGCAGTCCGAACCATCCAAACCCAGCGGCACGCCGCTGTTCGTCTGACAACAAGCCAGCGAGACACAGTCATGAGTGACACTAGACCTGCAAACTTTTCGAGCGTCTGGGCCGATCTGAGGGGCGTTTCCTTCAAGCAGCGCTATATCGACGCCGGCGGAATCCGGACCCGCTGCATCGAATCCGGCGATCCGTCCAAGCCGCTCGTCCTGGCGCTGCACGGCGTCGGCGGCCACGCCGAGGCGTACTCCAGAAATTTCGGACCGCATGCCGATCATTTCTGGTTCGTCGCCATCGACATGCTCGGCCACGGTTGGACCGACAAGCCCGCGATCGACTACCAGGTGAAGGACTACGCGGACCACGTGCTCGCGGTCCTCAAGACTCTCGGCAGGGACAAGGCGATGATCAGCGGTGAATCGCTCGGCGGCTGGGTCGCGACCTATCTCGCCGTCCATCGTCCCGCCGCGGTCAAGAAGCTCGTTCTCAACACTGCCGGCGGCTGGACCGCCCACCCCCAGGTCATGGAGAGGCTGAAGAGCCTTTCCAATCAAGCCGCGTCGGACCCTTCCTGGGAACGCATCAAGACGCGCCTCGAATTCCTGATGTGCGACAAGTCCATGGTTTCGGACGACCTAATCGAGACCCGCAGGGTGATCTACGCCCAGCCGGGGTTCACCGACACCATGAAGCGGATCATGTGCCTGCAGGAGATGGAAATCCGGAGGTCTAACATGATCACCGCCGAGCAGTATCGTTCGATCAAGGCGCCGACGATGGTCGTCTGGACGTCGCACGACCCGACCGCGACACCCGAGGAAGGCAAGCAGATCGCTGACATGATTCCCGGCGCGCGTTTCGTAGTGATGAACGAGTGCGGTCACTGGCCGCAGTTCGAGGACGCCGACGTCTTCAATCGCGTCCATATCGACTTTCTGCGAGGAGGGGGGTGAGATGACGAAGATCAACGAAAACATTGAGGGCATCGCTGGCGTCCTCCGCGCAGCCTACGTTACCGCACCCATCCCGCCGATCCGAACGCAGTTGGCTTTTCAGGAAGTCGACACGGCGTACGAGATCCAGGAAGCCAACACGGGTTACTGGCTGGCGCTGGGACGACGCATCGTCGGCTGCAAGATCGGACTGACGTCGCCCGCGGTCCAGAAGCAGTTGGGCGTCGACCGCCCCGACTTTGGCATCCTGTTCGCCGATATGCAGGTCCCGGAAGGCGAGGCCATCCAGCTCGTGAGGGTGCTGCAGCCGCGGATCGAAGCCGAGGTCGCCTTCGAGCTTGGCAGTGACATCGACGTGCCAAATCCGACTGTGACGGACATCATCCGTGCGACTGCCTTTGTCATGCCGGCGCTCGAAATCGTCGGCAGCCGGATCAAGAACTGGGACATCTCCATCGTCGATACGATCGCCGATAACGCATCGTCGGGACTGTACGTAATCGGAAAGGAAAAGCAGCGTCTCGAAGGTCTGGATCTGCGCGAGGTCGTCATGCGGATGACGCGGCGGCGCGGAGAGACCGTTTCCGAAGGCAAGGGCGCTGCGTGTCTCGACAATCCCTTGAACGCGGTCGCTTGGCTCGCCGGCGAGCTTGGGCGGCGCGGCCGCCCGCTGCGCGCGGGAGACATCGTGCTGTCGGGTGCGCTCGGTCCGATGGTTCCGGTCGCGCCCGGAGACCGGTTCGTGGCGACGATCAGCGAAATAGGCACCGTTACTGCGGTTTTCGCCGATTCTTGAACAGTTGTCGGTGGCAAACCGAATAGAGCCCTGGAGCAATCATGAAGCTTGTGAGATTTGGCAAGTCTGGCGCCGAGAAGCCGGGGCTCGTCGACGATGACGCATTGCCGCGGAATGCCACGGGTAAAGTGTTCAAGAACGAACTCCGGGCCTCGCTCGCCAATTCGGCCAAGACGACGGCCTGACTTGTATGCGCCAAAAAGATTCCGGTCTCGTCGTGGTGCCGTCGCGGGGTTGGTAGGAATTCGGTGTGGCGCGCTCTCCGGTAACATGAAGATATCGTTTCAGGCTGCAAGGTCAATCGGCTGATCGATGGGCTTTGTGGCGAGCGTCTGCCAACCATCAACCTTTCGCATGTTGATCTGTCCTGAGGCGAGCAGCGCCCAGAATAACATCGCAGCGGTGTCGGCCGACGGCAGAACGGTTTGCGTCTTGATCCGCCGCTTGAATTCCTCGTGCAACCGCTCGATCGCGTTCGTGGTGCGTACGCTGCGCCATTGGCTCGGTGGCAGGCGGGTGAAGGTGAACAAGCGTTCTCCCGCCTCCTCCAGGCTGTCGGCGACAGCGCGAGCAGCACCTTCTGGCCGTCCGCGCGCACACCGAGAACGACGAGCAGCGAGATGGAGGTCGCTTTGCGGTCGAGCCGCACGCGAACGACGGTGCCGTCGAGGATCAGGCGCACGATCGGCTCCTCGGCCAGTGAGCGGGTGTTCCAGGCGTCCCAGTCGCTCTTCACCTTGCGCCAGGT
>JBOHIT010000645.1:0-13143 GCA_050726155.1 Bradyrhizobium sp. | reverse complement strand
GGGTGGGCAAAGCGCCAGCGTGCCCACCATTCAAGCGGGCATTCGTAGAGCGATGGTGGGCACGGCGCGAAGGGTGCCTTTGCCCACCCTACGTTTCTGCGTTGCTCTTCTTCACCGCGCCAATAATGCGATCCGCTTCGACGCGCCAATCCGGGCTGCGGGCAAACGAGTCCGTGCCTTTGGCACCGAACAGGCCTTCGTCGGCGAGATCGGCGATAAAGGCCTGGCGCTCGGCGGTGCCCTCGGCCGACCATGGCGTGAGGCCGGCTTCGCGCACGGTCTCGGCGACTTCACGAACCTCCTCGCTGCGGCGTCGGCCATGCTCGATCACGCGCTGGAAGAAGTAGGCGCCCTGTTTTTCCCAGTCGATGCCGGGAAAGGTCTCCTTCAGCGACGCGAGCACCGCATCCTCGACGCCATAGGCGCGCGCGGTGGTGAAACTCTCGATCACCATCGCTTCGAGGCCCTTGATCATCACGCTGCGGCACATCTTGACTGCCGAAGCGACGCCCAGCTTTTCGCTTGCCATCCTGGCATCGAAGCCGAGTTCGAGCAGCAGCGGCGCGAGTTCGCCGGCACCGTCGCCGCCGAGCAGCAAGGGCACCTTGATGCGTTTTGGCGGGATCGACGTCATGACCGCTCCTTCGACATAGCGGCCACCCTTGCCGTCGATCAACTTGGCCGCACGCTGTTTGGCGCCCGGCGAGGCCGAATTGAAATCGAGGAACCAGGCGCCTTGTTGCACGGCCGGCGCGCACGCGTGCGCAACCGGAACGGCCTGGCTCGCCGTGACGGCGGAAACGATGAAATCGGCCCGGGCGGCGAGGTCGGCAGGGGACGCCGTCAGCGCGACGCCATGGGCCGCGGCGTGATCGCGCAAGGCGGCGCCGGTCTGGTCGCTGCGCAGCTTGATGTCATAGGCCGCGACCTTCACGTCCTGCTTGCGCAAATCCTCGGCGAGAATGCGGCCGACTTCACCATAGCCGACGAGGCCTACGTTCCAATGTCTGGGATTGATTGCCGTCATTTGAAGCATTCTCCAGTCTATGGCTTCAACACACTTGCGAAAAACGCAATCGCGCGCGCCGTCGCATCGCGGGTCGCCGACGCATTGGCTTCCTCGTCTTGGCGCGAGGGGCTGGGGTCGTCGAAACCGTGCGTCGCGCCGGGATAGAGCTGGACCTGGATGTCGCCGCCGATCGCCTGGCTTTTGCTGACGAGGTCGGCACAGCGCCTTGGCGAGGTTTCCTCGTCGGCCGACCCGTGAAACACGCGCACTGGTGCGTAGGGTTTGATGCCGTCGGTGAACTGTCCTTTCAGGCCGCAGGCCGGATAGAACGCCAATGCGGCCCGGAAGCCGGTGGAAGGCGTCGGCGCTGATATGCCGGGCGCGGTCACCGACATCGTGGCCAGCGTGGCGCTTGCGCCATTGGACCAGCCCTGCAAGGCGACCCGATCCGCGACGACGTCGCCGCGGGTCCGCAAATAAGCGAGCGCGCCATAGGCATCGAGCGGACGCACCGTGACTTCATTCAATTCCTCGGGGCGGGAATCGTAGCTGAAACGAGGAAAACCGTCCGGGTAGCCGCGCGGACCGAAAGCGTCGACCAGGATGGCGAGATAGCCCTGCTGCGCCCAGATGTGCCCCCATTGCTGATGACGCTTCGAAAGCGTCGAGGCGCCGTATCTGCCCCTGGCAAGCGAGGAGTAGGCGCCCGCGCGGCCATGCATCATCACCACCGCGGGCGTGCGCGCTGGATGCGGCCTTTCCGGCTCGAAGACATAGCCGACCAGCGTCGTCCGGCCATCGGCACTGGCGAAAGTGACGCGCTCGGGCAGCGATGCAGCGGCGGCATCGGCGGTCAAGGCGACAAACGCCGACATCGCGGCGATAGCAGGCAACGCGAAAGAGCATGAAGCATTCAAAGGCTGGCTCCGTTCGATGGGGCACATTAGCGCAAAATCGGCTATTTTGTGCCGATCTTCTCCCACAACCACTGCGCCACCGCATCGGGCGATGAATTCGCGTCGTTGCCCGACGCGCGCAGATTGGCCTCGCGCATCGCGGCGATATCGATCTTGCCGAGCAGCGGCTGCAGCGCCGCGCGTAAAACTTGGTCGTTGGCGCGTTTGGGGGCGAGCAGAACCATCGCATCGTAGGGCGGGATCGCGCGTTTGGGATCGTTCAGCACCACCAGGTCATATTTTGCGATCAGGCCGTCGCTGGTATAGCCCGCGATGACGTCGACTTCGCCGGAGGCCGCGGCGGCATACATGAAGTCCGGCTGCATCTGCCGTTGCGCACGGAACGAAAGCCCGTAGGCTTTTTTCAACCCGGCCCATTCCGGGCGTGAAAAGAATTCATAGTCCGCCGCCATCGACAGGCCGGGTGCGCGGGACGCCAGATCGGTAATGCTGCGGATGCCGAGTTGTTCGGCGCGTTTGCGCGGCATCACCAGCGCATAGGCGTTCTCGAAGCCGAGTTCGCCCAACAGCGTGATCTTCTGTTTGGCCAGCATGGTCTTCAGCTCGGCCAGCACCTCCTGGCGCGGCTTGATTTCGCTGCGCTGGAACTGATTGGCCCACAGCGTGCCGGAATAATCGACATAGAGGTCGATATCATCAGATGCCAGCGCCTCGAAGATCACGTTGGAACCGAGGCCTTCGCGCGAACTGGCGGAGAGGCCGGCGGCCCGCAGCCGCTGCGCGATCAGCGCCGACAGCACGTATTGTTCGGTAAAGGTCTTGGCGCCGACCATATAGCTGGTTTGCGAGCGCGTCATCGTGGGCACCAGCGTCGCCGCGACCAGCGCGGCGATACCGATGCCGCCGAGGGTGGCGCGCACGCGGCTGCGGTTGCGCAGGCCATTCTCGATCAGCGCCAGCAATTGATCGACCGCCAGCGCCAGCACTGCCGCGGACAGGCAGCCGAACAGCACGAACACCCAGTTCTGGGTCTGCAAGCCGGCAAAGATGTAATTGCCGAGGCTGGTCTGGCCGATGGGGGTCGACAGCGTCGCGGTGCCGATCACCCACACCGCCGCGGTGCGGATGCCCGCCATCATGACCGGCAAGGCTAGCGGCAATTCCACCGTGAACAGCGATTGCCGCGGCGTCATGCCGACGCCTTGGGCGGCTTCGAGGATCGCAGGCTCCACGCCTTGCAGGCCGGTGATGGTGTTGCGCAGCACCGGCAGCATCGAATACAGCGCCAGCGCCAGCACGGCGGGCAGGAAGCCAAAGGCGGAAAAGCCAAATCCGAACCATGACAGCGACAACGCTGCCAGCGCCAGCAGCAGCGGATAGAACAGCGCCAGCAGCGCCAGTCCGGGCACGGTCTGCACGATGCTGGCAAGCCCGAGCAGCGCGCCGCGCATGACGGGGCGATTGCGGGCCGCAATTGCAAGGGGCAGGCTGACGGCGAGCCCCAGCGCCAGCGCCGTGACACTGACGCGGACATGATTGCCGAGATAATCCGGCAGATGCGCGAGCGCCTCGCTCCAGCGTGGATCGGTGAACAAGCTCATGCCGCGCCATCCCGCGGCAGCAGAGCGCCGAGCCGTTCGGCCTGCCGCCGCGGCGTGCGCAATAACTCTCCGACATAGGCGTGATTGCTGTCAGAGAGTTCGGCCGGCGTGCCCTGTGCCAGCAGCCGTCCGCCGCGCATGACCGCGACGCGGTCGGCCAGCAAAATCGCCTCGGTCATGTCATGGGTGATCATGACCGTGGTCAGCCCGAGCCTGCGGTGCAGCTCGCGAAAATCGTCGCCGAGCGCGTCGCGGGTGAGGGGATCGAGCGCGCCGAACGGCTCGTCCATCAGCACGATGCGCGGTTTTGCCGCCAGCGCCCGCGCCACGCCGACGCGCTGGCGCTGGCCGCCGGAGAGTTCATGCGGTAGCCGGTCGCGATATTGCGTCCGATCCAGCCGCACCAGGTCGAGCAATTCGTCGACCCGCGCCGCGACCTCGTCCGCAGGCCAGCCGAGCAGTTTTGGCGTGATGCCGATATTGCCGGCCACGGAAAGATGCGGAAACAGCCCGCCGCTCTGGAACACATAGCCGATCCGCCGCCGCAACCGAATCGGGTCGGTATTGCGGACGTCTTCGCCTTCCACCGTGATGGTGCCGCCATCGGCGTCGATCAGCCGGTTGGCCAGCCGCAACAGCGTGGTCTTGCCGGACCCGGAACCGCCGACAATGGCGAGGAACTCGCCCTCGGCGACACCGAGCGAGACATCGTCCACCGCCACCACGCGCTCCGCACCCCGGCCACCGTCGAAGGTCTTGGCGACATGCGCGTAGGCGATCAGCGGCGTGTTCGGCATTCAGTCCCGGCTCGGCCATGGTGGGCGATCTCCCAACTAGCACGCCCTGCGCCCGCGTTGAACTTGTCCTTCGTTCCCGCTAAGGCATCATCCAAACCTTGGGAGGCAATGCGGTGGATACGACTGAGGCGACGGCGGTCGCGCTTGAAGACGCGACGGTGGCCTTCCGCGTCGCCGGGGATCGGGTCTATACCGCCGTGGAACGCGCCAGCCTGTCGGTCGCGCATGGCGAGTTCGTCGCCATTGTCGGGCCGACCGGTTGCGGGAAGTCGACGTTGCTCAACGTCGCCGCCGGGCTGTTGAAGCCGGCCGCGGGCGCGGTGCGGATTTTCGACCAGCCGCTGACCGGGCTCAACCGGGATGCCGGCTATCTGTTTCAGGCCGATGCGCTGTTTCCCTGGAAGACCGCGATCGACAACGTCGCCATCGGCCTCGAGATCAGGGGCGCGCCGCGGGCATTGGCGCTGGAGCGGGCGCAGGGCTGGCTCACTTCAGTGGGGCTTGGCGCCTTCGGCAGTCGCTATCCTCATATGCTGTCGGGCGGGCAGCGCAAGCGCGTCGGTCTCGCGCAGGTACTGATCCGCGATCCCAAGATATTGCTGATGGATGAGCCGTTCGGCCCGCTCGATGCCCAGACCCGGCAGATCATGGGAAATCTGCTGCTGGAACTGTGGAACGCCGACCGCAAGGCGGTACTGTTCGTCACCCACGACCTCGAAGAGGCGATCGCGCTGGCCGACCGCGTGGTGATCATGTCGGCCGGACCCGGCGCACGTATCATCGGCGACTGGCGGGTGTCGTTGCCGCGGCCGCGTGACATTTCGGAAGTGCGGATGGAGAAGCAGTTCCACGATCTGCACCGGGAAATCTGGAGCGTGCTGAAGGACGAAGTGATGAAGGGTTATGCGCAGTCCGCGCAAGCGGCGGAGGCTTCCTGATGTCCCGCCTGACGCTGCTGTTCTGGCAATTGATGGTTGCCGTGATCGCGCTCTCGCTGTGGCAGTTCTTCGCCACCGTGCCGGTGTTCGGCCGCATGATCCTGCCGCCGTTCTTCTTCTCCAACCCGGTCGATGTCGCGAGCCAGATCGTAAAGTGGTTCGCGACCGGCGTGATCTGGAAGCACCTCATCATCACGCTGTGGGAGTCGGTGCTGGCCTTCGTGATCGGCTCGGTCGGCGGTGTGCTGGTCGGGTTCTGGTTCGCGCGGCAGCCGCGGGTTGCCGCGGTGTTCGATCCCTATGTGAAAATGGTCAACGCGTTGCCGCGCGTGGTGCTGGCGCCGATCTTCACGCTGTGGCTCGGACTCGGCATCTGGTCCAAGGTCGCGCTCGGCGTGACGCTGGTGTTCTTCATCGTGTTCTTCAACGTCTATCAGGGCGTCAAGGAGGTCAGCAACACGGTGCTGGACAACGGCCGCATGCTCGGCATGAGTGAGCGGCAATTGACCCGGCACGTGTACTGGCCCTCCGCACTATCCTGGATGTTTTCCTCGCTGCACACCTCGGTCGGCTTTGCCGTGGTCGGCGCCGTCGTCGGCGAATATCTGGGATCGGCGGCCGGTCTCGGCTACCTGATCCAGCAGGCCGAGGGGGTGTTCGACGTCGCCGCCGTTTTCGCCGGCATGTTCGTGCTGTCGGCCTTCGTCATCCTGATCGATATCGGCGTGACGCTGGTCGAGCGGCGGCTGCTGGTATGGCGGCCGGCCGCGACGGAGGCGCGCGGGTAGGGTCTCGTCGTCCGGCCAAAATGCGCAATTGCGCATATGGCCGGGACGACAGTCGCGCCGTCAGTTCAGTAGCTTCGTATCATTCGGCGCCTGCGGTGGCGTCTTGATCGCGATCGCCTTGATGGTGCGTCCGTCGGGCTTGGTGCCGCCATGCGGCGTGCCCTTCGGGATGATGACGAGATCGCCTGGCTTGACCTGCACTTCCTTGTCGCCGAGCCAGATCGTACCCTTGCCCTCGAGGATGTACTGGATTTCGTTGGCGTCGGCATGCAGATGCTTGGGCGGGCTGCCGTCCTGGATCGCGATGGTGGCGCCGTCCACCGCGACAAGCAACTTGTTGCGCATGCCGCCGGCGTTGACCGGCGAGAGCGCGTCGCCTTCGAGGTCGCCGGTATGGATGACTTGGGCCGTGATCTGGTCGGCGGCTAGCGCTGGCCGCAGCAAATGCGTGACGCCACAGCCCGCGGCAAAGGCGGTGGCAATCGACAACGTGATAGCGATACGATTCATGGATAGTCCTCCCAAAGCAGCTTTCTAGGTAACTTTTTGCGCGCGAATGCTACGCCGCGACGCCGCGCTTCGCCAGCGCGACGAAAGACCACGCATTTCCGATGGAATAAAGCGCCGCCTGCGGACCAGCGTCTCAGTTTGAGATGGCGCATTGTCACCAAAGCCGCCTTCTCAAGGCGTGTGCACTGCATTATCGTGCCGATAACCCTTTTGGAGGAAACCATGAAGAAAATTGTTGGCCAACTGGCTGGTGCGTTGCTGACACTGGTCCTGATGTCGGGTTATGCGGCAGCGCAAAGCAAGGTCATTGTGGCGATCGGAGGCGGCTCGTGCCTGTGCTATCTGCCGACGGTGCTGGCCAGGCAGCTCGGCGAATACGAGAAAGCCGGCCTCGCTGTCGAACTGGTCGATCTCAAGGGCGGTTCGGATGCGCTCAAGGCCGTGCTCGGCGGCAGCGCCGACGTAGTGTCCGGCTATTTCGACCATTGCGTCAACCTCGCCGCCAAGAAGCAGGAACTGGTGTCGTTCGTGGTCTATGACCGTTATCCCGGGCTGGTGCTTGTGGTGTCGCCCTCGCACAACAAGGAAATCAACTCGATCAAGGATCTGGCCGGCAAGAAGGTCGGCGTCAGCGCGCCGGGTTCCTCGACCGACTTCTTCCTGAAATATCTCCTGAAGAAGAACGGCCTCGATCCGACCAGTGCGGCGGTGATCGGCGTCGGCCTCGGCGCCACCGCGGTGGCGGCGATGCAGCAGGGCCAGATCGACGCGGCGGTGATGCTGGATCCGTCGGTGACGGTGCTGCAGGGCAGCTATCCCGACTTGAAGATCCTCAGTGACACCCGCACCCAGAAGGACACGCTGAGCGTTTTCGGTGGCGAATATCCGGGCGGTGCCCTGTACACGACGGCAGCCTGGATCAAGTCCCACGAGAAGGAAGTGCAGGCCCTGACCACGGCGATCGTGAATACGCTGGACTGGATTCACTCGCATACGCCGGAAGAGATCATGGCGAAAATGCCGGATGAAATCGTTGGCAAGAACAAGGAGCTGTATCTGGCGGCGCTGAAAAACACCATTCCGATGTATTCGTTGACCGGCAAGATGGACCCGAAGGGTGCGGAGGCCGTGCTCGCGGTGTTCAGCGAAGGCTCGCCCGAAGTGGCAAAAGCCAATATCGACGTCAGCAAGACCTACACCAACAAATATGTCGAGCAGGTCAAGAAGACGACGGGATCGAGCGCCAAGTGAGGCGCGCCGAGTAGGCCGGAGGCGACAGGCAATATGACGCCTCCGGTTATTCATCGCGTCACCTCGCTCGACTTCCCCGTCGAACCCTGGTCGTGGCCGTTCGCCATAGTTCGCCGCGCGGAAATCGATGCGCATTTTGCCGAACAGGTGCGCCAGAATCCGCAATTGTGGAACGGGCGCGTGCTGCTCGGACGCCATCCGGTGTTTGCCGGCGGTCACCTCACGGCCGGCTATTTCGAGACTGATTTTGCGAGCTTTCTGGCGTGGCGCGACTGGGGCTTTCCCGACAGCGACGTGTTCAACGGCTTTGGCATGGGCGCGCTACGCTGCGCCGACGGCGCGTTCGTGCTCGGCGAGATGGGCCGGCACACCTCCAATCCCGGTCGGATATATTTTCCCTCCGGCACGCCCGACCTGGACGACATCAGGGACGGCGCGGTCGATATATCAGGCAGCGTGGTGCGCGAGCTCGAAGAGGAAACCGGCCTGTTGCCCGGCGAGTATCGCAGCGATCCGGACTGGCACTGCGTCTACACCGGCCCGGCGCTAGCAATGATCAGGCTGTTGCATGTCGATCTCTCGGGTGAGGCCTTGCGGGCCAGAATCGAGGCCAATCTCGCTTTGCAGCAATCGCCTGAATTATCGGCGATCCATCTGGTGCGCGGAACGCGCGATCTTACCGACGCAATGCCGCGTTTTGTGACGGCTTTCATTGAAGCGCAGTTCGGCCCCCAACCCTGACGTGCAGGCGTGCCGCAAAATCGGGCTGCGCCGGGTGGACGCATCCCAATGCGCTTGACATCGGTCGGCACTCCCCGTGTGATAGGCATCGTCAATAATAATAAGATGCAAAAATCTTCCAGGGAGGGATTGGATGCCGGGGCATAAGGTTGCGCGCCTGTTTGTCGGGCTGACAGCTGCGATGGCGGTGCTGGGAATGGCGGTTGGCGCCGAGGCCCAGGAAAAGAAAATCAAGATTGGCGTGATCTACGACCTGACCGGCCCGCTCGCCGGCGGCGGCTCGGAGCTGCAATACACCGGCGCCAAGATCATGCTCGACCATTATGCCAAATCCGGCGTCGAGGGTTATAAGGTCGAGGCGGTTTATGCGGACGCCCAGAGCAAGCCCGATGTCGCCATCAACGAGGCGGTTCGTCTCGTCGAGCAGGAAAAGGTCGACATGCTGCTCGGCTTCTTCTCGTCGGCGCAATGCGTGCCGGTGGCCGCCCGCGTCGAGCAGCTGAAGAAGTTCATGTGGATCACCACCTGCATTTCCTCGGCGGTGCTGGCCGACAAGGGTTTCAAATATATCTTCCGCCCGCAGGCGAGCGGCGACCAGTTCGGCCTGATGACGATGGATTTCATCGCCCAGAACTCCAAGGAGAAATTCGGCAAGGAGCCGAAGGATCTGCGCGTCGCGATCATCCATGAGGACGGCGCCTACGGCGTCGACGTCTCCAAGGGCAACGAGGCGGGCGCGAAGAAGGCCGGCTTCAACGTCGTGCTCAAGGAAGGCTATTCCGCCACCGCGCCAGATCTCTCCGCGCTTGTCACCAAGCTGAAGCGCGGCCGGCCCGACGTCATCTTCCATACCGGCTACAACCCTGACATCACGCTGCTGCTGCGCCAGGCGCGCGAGCAGGGTCTGAAGTTCGGCGCGCTGGTCGGTCATGGCGCCGGCTACGGCGTGTACGAGAAACTGAAAGAAGGCATGGGCGCCGACGTCAATTACGTCTTCAACACCGATCCAATCTCGATCTGGCTCGCCAACCAGAAGTCGATGGATCCGAAGCTGCCGGCGATGATCAAGATGGTCGGCGAGGAGTTCGACAAGGTGAAGCCGGGTGTTGCGATCCGCTCCGCCCATGTCGGCATGGCCGCTTCGAACACCTACGTCTTCATGACCGAGGTGCTGCCGCGCGCCATTAAGAAATATGGCGGCGTCGATCCGGAAGCGCTGCGCAAGGCGTCGCTGGAAGTCGATCTGCCCGAAGGCGGCACCATGCTGGGCTTTGGCGTCAAGTTCTATGGCGAAGGCCAGCAGATGGCCGGCCAGAACGAGCGCTCGTTCCCGGTCGTGATCCAGTATGTCGACGACAAGTCTTATGTGGTGTGGCCGAAGAGCCAGGCGCAGCGCGAAGCCGTGTTGCCCCTGCCGAAGGGCACCACCTTCAGCAGCCAGTAGGCTAGCGGAGTATCTGGTGTGCTGACGGTGAACGGGTTGGTGAAGCGCTTCGGCGGCTTCACCGCGGTCAACAACGTATCGTTCCGGGTCGAGCAGGGCGAGATTCTCGGCCTGATCGGCCCCAACGGCTCCGGCAAGAGCACGATCTTCAACATGCTGTCGGGGACGCTGGTCCCGACCGCTGGGGCGATCGAGTTTGACGGAGCGGAGATCGCGGGTGTCGCACCTCACCGCATCATCAACCGCGGCATCGGCCGCACCTTCCAGATACCGCGGCCGTTTCATCGCCTCAGCATCTTCGAGAATGTCGCGCTGGCCGGATACTACGGCCAGGGCAGCCACAGCCTGGCCAAAGCCAATGAGGCCGCCGAAAAGGCGCTTCACATGGTCGGCCTGACGACCGATCGCCATGCCACCGTCGATGGCCTGGGGGCCGCCGGTCTGAAGAAGCTCGAACTGGCGAAAGCGCTTGCGACCGGGCCAAAGCTGCTGCTTGCCGACGAGAGCCTTGGCGGGCTCGACGAGAAGGAGATGGATCAGGCGGCCGACATGCTGCGCAAGATCCGCGACGAACTCGGCATCACCATCATCTGGGTCGAGCACATTATGGGTGTGCTGATGCGCGTGGTCGACCGCGTCATGGTGCTCGATCACGGCGAGAAAATTTCCGAGGGTTTACCGAGTGCCGTAGCGAGCGATCCGCGTGTGATCGAGGTTTACCTCGGTACGGATGCGGATTCGAGCCAGGCCGCGGCCGGTGAAGCGCGCCGCCGGGCAGGGGACTAGGCATGCTCGAGTTGAAATCGGTCGATGCGGGTTATGGCAGTTTCCAGGCGCTGTTCGGCGTCAGCCTCGACGTCAAGGCGGGCGAAGCGGTCGGCGTGATCGGCCCCAATGGCGCCGGCAAGACGACATTGATGCGGGTGATCTCGGGTTTGATCCGGCCCACCAAGGGCTCGATCGCGATGGAAGGCGCCGACGTGCTGGCGACGCCGGCGCATCGCATCGTCAGCCTCGGCATCGCCCATGTACCGGAAAATCGTCGGCTGTTTCCCCGGCTTACCGTCGACGACAATCTGAAGATGGGCGCCTACATGCAGGGGGCGCGCGCCAAATATGCCGAACGGCTGGAATTCGTGTTCGACTTGTTTCCGCGCATGAAGGAACGCCGCAACCAGATGGCCGGCACCATGTCGGGCGGCGAACAGCAAATGTGCGCGATCGGCCGCGCGCTGATGTCGAATCCGAAATTGCTGCTGCTCGACGAGCCGTCGGCGGGGCTGGCGCCGGTCGTCGTGCAGCAGGTGTTCGAACTGGTGAAACGTATCCGGGCTGGCGGGCTCACCGTGCTGATCGTCGAGCAGAACGTGCAGCAGGTGCTGCGCGTGGTCGATCGCGCCTACCTGCTCGAAGCCGGCAGCATCCGCGCCTCCGGCACCTCGGCGGAAATGATGAGCAACGACACCATCAAGCAAGCATATCTCGGGGTATAGCGATGCAGGCATTTCTCGAGATTTTCGACATCTATCTGCTGGAAGCCGTGGTCAACGGCATCCTGCTCGGCGGGGTGCTGGCGCTCCTGGCGCTCGGGCTCAATCTGATCTTCGGCGTCATCGACGTCACGTGGATCTGTTACGCCGAACTGGTCATGATCGGGATGTACGGCATGTACTATCTCGTCCAGTACTACGGCTTGCCGTATTATGCGGCGGCACCCCTCACGATCTTGCTGGTCGCGCTGCTCGGTGCGGCGCTGCATTACATCGTCATCGAACCGCTATTGACCGCGCCGCCGATCAACCAGCTGCTCGCGACCGGCGGCGTGCT
The DNA here is from genome assembly GCA_050726155.1 of Bradyrhizobium sp. Classification (GTDB taxonomy): domain Bacteria; phylum Pseudomonadota; class Alphaproteobacteria; order Rhizobiales; family Xanthobacteraceae; genus Bradyrhizobium. The sequence continues at coordinate 1,320 of JBOHIT010000645.1, read as the reverse complement.
GTTCATCCTCCAGAGCTTTGCCACCGTCGCCTTCGGCATCGACTTCCGCAATCTCGGCATCCGCCTGCCGGTGCTGGCGCTCGGCGAGATGCATTTCAGCTATTCGCGGCTGTTGTCCTTTGCTGCGGCATTGGTCGGCATGGTCAGCGTCTACCTCTTCATGACGCGCACCTATACCGGGACTGCGATCCGCGCCATCTCGCAGGATCGCCAGATCATGTCGCTGATGGGCGTCGACACCAAGCGCATCTACCTCGTCACCTCGGCGCTCGGCGGCGCGCTCGCCGGCCTCGCGGCCTGCCTTTTGGTGCTGCAATATGACGTGCATCCCTTTGTCGGCCTGTCGTTCGGGCCGATCACCTTCTTGATCTGCGTGCTCGGCGGGCTCGGCAATTTCGTCGGCGGCTTCATCGCGGCGTTCGTGTTCGCCGAGATCATCTCGCTGGGCGGCCTGTTCTCCGACCTCGAATGGGGTTATGTGCTCGCCTTCGCCTTCTTCATCGTCATGATGTTCATCCGGCCCGCGGGCCTATTCGCGAGGCGCTCGTGAACTCGCGAACCATTGCCTGGATCGTCGCAATAGTGGCGCTGATCGCGCTGCCCTTCGTCTATCGCCAGCCCTATCATTTGCATATTCTGGTGCTGATCCTGATCTGGTCGTTCGCCTACACCTCGTGGTCGATCATGGGCCGCTTCGGTCTGGTGTCGCTGGGCCATGGCGGCTTCATGGGCGTTGGCGCCTATGTCACGGCGCTGTTGTGGAACCATCTCGGCGTGTCGCCGTGGATCGGCATCCCCGTCAGCATGGTGGCGGCCGGCGTGCTCGCGGTCATCGTCGCCTATCCCTGCTTCCGCTACCGCATCACCGGGCATTATTTCGTGCTGGTGACGCTGGCGCTGTCCGGCATCGTGCTGCAGGTCATCACCGCAACCCGCGACTATACCGGTGGTTCGCTCGGCTATACGCCGAACCGCACCAAGGGCAGCCAGCTGTTCGCGCTGCAGTTCGATGACAAGATCACCTGGTATCTGATCGCGCTGTTCGTCTGGATGATGGGCCTGTTGATCTGGCGCTGGGTGGACCGCAGCATGAGCCGCTACGCCATGGAGGCGATCTCGGAGGATGAGGACGCCGCCGCGGCGGCCGGCGTCAACGTGACCTTTGAAAAGCTCAAGATCACGCTGATCTCGGCGCTGATGACGGCGCTCGCGGGCGCGCTCTATTGCCAGTATCAGATGTTCATCTCGCCCGACACCGTCAGCGGCATTGCGGTGTCGTTGCAGATGGTGTTGGCGGGCATCGTCGGCGGGGTCTACGTG
>JBOHIT010000644.1:0-8834 GCA_050726155.1 Bradyrhizobium sp. | reverse complement strand
GGCCTGACGTGTGCGCGACTATAGCCACAGCCCGCATCGTGCTAGATGACGGGCGTGCCGCAAAGGTAGAGGTCAATGCGTTGAGCCAGGCCATCGCTTCCGACAACACCTCCAGAAACCTCCTCATGATCGCGGCCGGCGGATTGCTGTCGGGCGTGTTGACGCCGCTGACACCGCAACTGATCGACAAGTTCACCGGCGGTTCCGGCAATTTGCGCATGGCGCTGGTGGCGGTGCCGTTTGCGGTTCTGGTGTTTTTCGTGGTGCGGCGCTGCAGCGCCAATCCGGTGTGGGCGGCGCTGATCGCTGGTATCGCCACCATGGTCGCCTTTGTCTGCGCGGTGAACGCCGCGATCTTTATCGATGGGCAGACCTATGGCGCCGCCAAGATCATGCGCAACGTGCTGGCAGGCCTCGCGGGCGGGTTCGTCGGTGCGGGCATCATGGCGCTGGCGATTGCCCTGCTGCCGGCCGGGCCGCGCACTGCGGCGCTATGGATGCGGATGGTGCTGACGGGCACGCTGGCCGGCGCGCTGATGGCGGCCGACAGCGCGCTCGACCTCGATCTCACCTCGGTGCTCTATCCGGTGTGGCAGGCCGCCGTCGCGGTGCGGCTGGCGATGGTGCTGCGGCGAACCAGGCTCGCCTGACGAATTTTCCAACTACGGCGCGATGGTCAGCACCGCCTTCATGTTGGGGTGGAAGCGGCAATAGAACTCGACCGTACCGGCCTTCTTCAGCACCGAGGTCACGGTCTTTTTCGGCGGCATCGTGACGTCGAAATCGCCGTTCCGCGCGGTGGCGGTGTGGGCGAAGATATCCCTGTTGATCCATTCGATGGTGTCGCCGACCTTGGCGGTGGCCTCTGCCGGCAACACCACGAGATTATCCATCACGATCTGGATGGTGGCGGCCTGCGCCGGGACGGCCGCGCCTGACAGCAGGGCGGTCAAGATGAGTAGCGCGCGTCTCGGCAGCATGGCGTTTCTCCGTTACTTCAAGGCGGCGGCGACGTGTTCGGCGTGCTGCTGATGGCCCTGGAAGATCTTCAGGCCGGTCTGCAGCAGGCTCTTCAGTTCGGCATTGCTGGCCGACGGAATCAGCAGCGTCTCCAGCGCGCCGTTGACCGCCTTGTGGTAGGCGACCTCGTTGGCGACGTAGGCCTTGTCGTAATCGGCGCCCTTCAGCTTGGCGAGTTCGGCGAGCTTGTCGGCGGCCTGCTTCGACAGCGTTTTGCTGGTATCGTTGTCTTCAGGTGTGACTTTCAGCTTCTTGACGAGGTCGAGCGCCTGCTTGTTCACGGCCTCATGGTCGCGCACCATGTCTTCGGCAAACGCCTTGACGTCCTTGCTGCTGGCCTTGGTGACTGCCTGCTTTGCCGCCGCGATGTCGATGACGCCTGCGGTGTAGGCGATATGCGCGATCTGCGGATCGGTGGGTTTTGCGCCCTGCGCCAGCGCGGCGCTACCCAAAAGGCTCAACGCGGCGACCGCCGCGCTCAATCGAACGAACATGATTTGACACTCCTGTGGCGCCGGCGCGAGCGGCCGGCTTTCAAGTTGTTGGCACAGGAGTTGGATGGCGGTGGCGCGCGGAGGTTCCCGAAAAAATGATGCAAAGCGTTTTCGAGCGAAGTGGGTGCCGGTTTGCATAGCAATCAAGTGTACGCAGATTGCGTAGACTTATCTGCGGTAGAAAACGCGTCGAAACCGGAATCAGAAGCCGAGGCGCTTCAGCACGGCGTCGGTGAGCCGTTCGCAGCGTTTGCCAGCAAACGGAAACGCTTCCATCACCACCGGGCCGATCTTGTTCTCGACATTGTCACGCAGCATGGCGCGGGCGCGGTGCAGCCTGGTCTTCACGGTCACGGGATTGAGCCCGAGAATCTCGGCGGTCTCCTCGACATTCATGCCCTCGATCACGCGGGTGATGAAGACGAGGCGGAACGCCTCCGGCAATTCGTCGATGGCGTGCTCGACGACATGCTGAATTTCACGTTGGGCCATGGATTTTTCCGGGTCGTCGGCTGCGGCGCGGGGAAACTGGATGATTTGCGCTTCGAGCATGCCCTGCGGCAAGGACGACAGCTCCACGCCGGGCCGCTGCCGCCGCAACCGGCCCAGCGCCTCGTTCATCGCGATCCGCGACAGCCAGGTCGCCAAACTCGAATCGCCGCGAAAGCTTTTGAGATGGGTGAAGGCGCGGACGTAAGTCTCCTGCACGACGTCCTCGGCCTCGCCGTCATTGCGCAGGATGCCGCGCGCGAGCCGGTAAAGCCTGCGGTTGTTGGCCTGCATGATGGCGCGAACCGCCGTCTCGTCGCGGGCCAGCGACCGGCGGACCAGATCGATATCTCCGGTGTCGGGCGCGATGTGCGGTGTGGGGGCCTGGCGCATGATGGTTCCACCAATAGCATTGTATGGGGGTTGGATGCGGCAGGACCCGGGAGGTTCCCGAAATAATTAGGTTCCCGAAATAATTCGGGCCGCCTGCGGCTGCCCCCGGGGGACACCGGGCCAGCCGCAGGGCTGTGGGCTTATGCGCCCGCCGGCACCTGATCGAGGAAGCCGGTGATGCTGAGGATGCGCCCCTGACTGAGCACGGCAAAATCCGTACCCTTGATCGGGCTGTCGGCGCCGTCGGGGCCGAGGCCCCAGCAGAAGCGGACGTGATCGCCGTAACCATTGGGCTCGCCGATCAGCTTGAATTTGAAATCCGGAAAGCGTTGCTGCACGCCTGCGATCAGCGCATCGACGCCGTCATGGCCGTCGCCGCTCATCAGGGGGTCGACATAGCTTGCATCCTTGGCCCAGTTCGCAGCGAGGATTTCGCGGCGGCGGGCAGGGGCTCGTTCGTTCCACAGCTCGATGTAACGGCTGGCAATGATCTTCGGGTCGGTCATGGGGCTCTCCTTCGTTGCGGCCGAAATGATCGGCCGGCCAGTTATCGAAGGTTCGCGCGCACGTTTCGATTACCTCTGAGGTCAAGGAAACGCGGTCAAGGAAACGGCGCGAGAGCAAAACCCTCGCGCCGCCAAAGTCACTTCGCAAAATTATTTGGCCAGGATCACTTCGCCGCTACCACCATGATCTCGACGTTATATTGCGGCGACGCCAGTTTGGCCTCGACGGTGGCGCGCGCCGGGGTGTTCCCCGCCGACACCCAGCCGTCCCAAACCGCGTTCATCTCCTGGAAGGTCTTCATGTCGGTGATGTAAATCGTGGCCGACAGAAGTTTCGACTTGTCGGTGCCGGCTTTGGCGAGATGGCTGTCGATCGTCTTGAGCACATCCTGCGTCTGCTTGGTTACGCTTTCGCCGGCGGCGTTGCTGGCGACGACGCCCGCGAGATAGACGGTGTTGCCGTGGACGACGACCTGGCTCATGCGCGGGCCGGTTTCGAAACGCTGGACTGACATATTGTTCTCCCGATTTTTTAAGGTGGCGCGCCTACTTAGCGCGCCGGGGCGCGATCGGCTACAGCGTTCTTCTCAAGGGGGTATCCGCAAATTGCCGCGCATCAGGACAATCTTCAAAAATGCATCAGATGCCTCTACGAGGCATTCTCCGCCGCAGCGCCGCCGCGGCCATGGGCTTCCAGCGCGTCGAGGAAGCACCGTACCTTCGCCGGAACGAATTGCCGGGCCGGCAGCAATGCATGCACGTTGAGCGGCTCACAGATGTGATCCGGCAGCAGCCGCCGCAGCGTCCCGGCTTCGACGGCCGCGTTGGTGAAGCTCGCGGTCACCCGCAACACGCCATGCCCGGCCAGTGCCGCCTGCAACCGGATGTCGGCATTCGAGCTGACCAGCCGGGCCTTCTGGACGTCGAGATAACTGGTCTCCCCAGCCGGCGTGGTGAGCGTCCACGGCGCGTCGTTGGGGCCGGTGAGAACCGGCAATCTGGCGAGCTCTTCGAGCGTGCGGGGTTCGCCGAACTTCTCCAGCAGGGAAGGCGCGGCGTACAGCCCGCGCTCGAGCGACGAAACCCGTTTGATGACGATCCCGGTCGAGGGCAGCGGTGCTTCCAGCATCGCGAACACGATGTCGTAATTTTCGACCACCGGGCTGACGATCTCGTGCTCGACATCGATCCGGATCACGAGATCCGGGTAACGGTCCATCAATTCGCAGGCGATCGGGCCGGCATGGTTGGCGCCGAACTCATAAGGCGATTTGATGCGAAGCGTGCCGGCAATGGTGCTGCTCATCGCCAGCGCCTCGCCATGCGTGTCGTGCAGCGCTGAGAACAGCGGCTTGACCCGCGCATAGATGGTTTCGCCGGCATCGGTCAGGCGCAGATGCCGCGTGGTGCGCTCGATCAGCCGCAGCCCGAGATTGCCTTCCAGTCGCTGCACTGCAGCACTGAGCGTGGATTTGGGATGGCCGAGCACGCGCGCGGCGGCGCTAAAGCCGCCATGCTGCACGACCTCGCAAAACAGCTCCCAATCGCGCCAATCCATCCCGGTGATTGTCCATGGACCGGTACAGTGTGTCCAGACAATCCGGATACCCGGCCCGGCGCGGATGCCATAGAAGATGGCACAAACCAACAAGAAAGCGCTTCACGCCACAGGGAGGGGTATCATGACCGATGACGGAATTTTTCTACGCAATTCCTGGTACGTCGCGGCCTGGAATCACGAGCTGATCGACGGCACGAAACTCGCACGCACCATTCTGGAGCGGCCGGTCGTGATGTATCGCGGCGAAAGCGGCAAGGTGGTGGCGCTCGACGACCGTTGTTGCCATCGCGCCGCGCCACTTTCAATGGGCCGGATCGAGGGCGACGATATCCGCTGCATGTATCACGGCATGAAGTTCGATCCGTCCGGCAAGTGCATCCAGATCCCCGGCCAGGACATGATCCCGCCAAAGCTCGGCGTGCGCAGCTATCCCGTGGTCGAGCGCTACAATCTGATCTGGATCTGGATGGGCGACATCGAGAAGGCCGATCCCGATCTGATCGTGGATTATCCGCCGCTCGCGGATGCCAAATGGCGCGGGTTACCCGGCTATATGCATTACAAGGCCAACTGGCTCTTGATCGTCGACAATCTCAGCGACTTCGCACATCTGGCCTTCGTGCACACCCACACGCTCGGCGGCTCCGAGGAATACGCCTACAAGACCAAGCCGGTCGCGATCGAGAAGCTCGATGACGGCTTTCGCGTCGAGCGCTGGCACATGGGCGCCGATGCGCCGCCCTATCTCTGCAAGGTGATCTCAAACAAGACCGACAAGGTCGACCGCCGCAATATCGGCCGCATGCTGGTGCCCGGCATCTTTCTGCTCGACACCATGTTCGCGCCGGCAGGGCAGGGTGCCGAGAAGGGCGTGCAGGTTCCGGGTACGCGGCAATTCCGCAACGCCCAGTTCATGACGCCGGAGACGCGCAGCTCGACGCATTTCTTCTGGAACTATCTGCACGATTTCGACCTCGACAATCCGAACATCGCGCTGTCGCTGCGCCACAGCCTCGAGGAAGCCTTCAACGAGGATCTCGCGATCATCGAGGCGCAGCAGAAAGTGTTCGATGCCGATCCGAACTATCAGTTGCTCGCGATCGGCGCGGATGCGGCGCTGACTTATTTTCGATGGGTGCTGGCGCGGCGGATCGAGGCGGAGAAGGGCGCGGCGAAGGCGGCGTAGCGTTTGATGGCTTTGGTGCGTCCGTCATCCCCGGGATGAACACAATTGCGTTCACCCGTAGGTGCGCTCGGCGGCGCAATTGCGCCGCTGGCTTGCGCGCCTCGAAGGATGAACACGGCCCGTGGCCTATCCTTCGAGGCTCGCTCCGCTCGCACCTCAGGATGACGTCGGCGTTAGAAGCATGCGGAAAGATTTGATTTCTGACGCCACAAAATCGGCGAAAGCGCGCACCCGGGGGGTGTGTTGCATGTCGCGGTGCATGAGCAGATAGCAGGGTAATACCAGCCCGATGTCGTCGATGACACGAACAAGGTCGCTCTCGTTTTCCCCTTGAAAGTGTGGCAACGCCGCAAGTCCGGCGTCGGTTCTCACCGCAAGGATCAGTCCCTGCCAGTGGTCGCACCTTGTGGCAATCGTGGCGCTGTGAGCCACGGAGCGCTGCCAGCTTGCACCCGGATAGCCTGCGATTGGCCCGTCGCAGCCAATGATGAGATGGCCCCTGAGGTCTTGCGGATTGTCCGGCCGACCATAGCGTTCAAGATAGCCACGACTGGCGTACACGGACCAGGACACGTCAGCGATTTTGCGTCTGACGAGGGCTTCATCGCTGGAGCTGCCATCACCGATCGCGACGCGGATCGCTATGTCGGCCTCTGCTTTCGACAAATCAAGAACCCGGTCGGTTATGACCAATTCGACCTGCAAACCAGGATGGCGTGCGTGAAACGCGTCGATGAGCGGCGCTCGCCGGAGACATGCTGCCACGCCCGATCCGCAGGTCAGGCGAATCGTGCCTGTGAGGCCTTTGTCCCGCGCCGCGAGACCGCGCTCGAAGGCCGCGACCGCCGCCTCGACGCCTTCGGCAGCGGGCCGTAATTCCTCTCCAAGGGTTGTCAGACGATAGCCGCCAAGGTGGCGCTCGACGAGCCGGCGGCCGATCCGATCCTCAAGCTCGGCAATGCGACGCTGCACCGTTGATTGGTTGACACCGAGGATTTGGGCGGCGGCCTGCATGCTGCCTGCGCGCGCAAACGCCAGGAAATGCCTGAGGTCGTCCCATGCGTAGGTGTTCATGAGCGCAGTCTGCAATTTTGCAAGCGCTCTCGCAATATTTCGACTGCCCGAAGTCCTGTCATCGGCTTAGGCTCGGACCAGCCTCGCAGGCTATTTGGAAGGAGAACAGCAATGAACGCCGCAACCGACCAGGTCATGGATCTCATATTCGGCCGCTGGCGGAGCCAGGTTCTTTCCGCCGGCACGGAACTGGGCATCTTCGATCACCTCGACAAACAAAGAGCGAAGACGGCCGAGATGCTGGCCACCGAATTGGACGCCGATCCAGCCCTGCTCTATCGCTTGCTGCGGGCGCAGGCGGCCATCGGTCTGCTGCAAGAGGACGGTTCGGCGGGGTTCGTGCTGACACAGGAAGGCGATCTCCTGCGCACGGACCACCCCCAGTCTCTGAATCCCGTGGCGCGATTGGAGGAGGGCCCACAGCACTACGCGCTTTGGAAGCACCTGCCTGCCATGGTGCGGGACGGCAAGCAGAATGCATTCGAGCGCGAATTTGGTCGCATGGCGTTCGACTACGCGCTCGAAAATCAGGACTACGGCGCGCGCTTCAAACAAGCGATGACCAGCTATTCGACGGTTCAGTCCTCCTTGGTTCTGGAGGCTTTGCGCGGTTATGATTTCTCCGGCATCACAACCTTCTGCGATGTCGGCGGGGGTTATGGGCATCTGATGTGCGCATTGCTGCTGGCCAACCCCACCCTTCGCGGGATCGTCATCGAACTCCCGGAAGTCGTCAAAGACGCGGGCCAACTATGGGCGACCAAGCTCGGGCTTCAGCAACGCTGCCAGTACGTGGCCGGCGACATGTTCGAAGCCGTGCCCAGGGCAGACGCATACAGCCTCAAGATGATCCTTCACGATTGGAACGACGCCGAGTGCGTGAAAATCCTGTCCCGAATCCGCAGTGCGGCCGCCGGGCCGGCACGCGTCTTCGTCATCGAGCACGTTGTGCCCGAGCACAACGTGCCGCATTTTTCCAAGCTCTTTGATGTTCACATGATGTGCTGGGGTAACGGCCAGGAACGGACCGAAGCACAATACAATTCCCTGTTGGAGCGAGCCGGGTGGATGCCGGCCGGCTCTTCTTATCCGGCTAACCGACAGATGGGCGTGATTGCCGGCGTTTGTGCCTGAGCCGAAAGGACGATGTGATGAGAATCGATGGGCGTTGTCACTGCGGGTACATCACCTATGAGGCCGAGATCGACCCAGCCAAGACGCTGATCTGCCATTGCACCGACTGCCAGACGCTATCGGGTTCCGCTTTCCGCGTGCACGTATACACGCGGGAGGATGCTTTCAGGTTGCTTTCCGGCGAGCTCAAAATCTACGTCAAGACCAGCGAAAGCGGAAACAAGCGGCCACAATCGTTCTGCCCGGATTGTGGAACGCCGATTCATGCGACGGCGATTGGGGCAGGACCGAAAGTTTATTCCGTTCGGGTGGGCTCAATTCGTCAGCGCGATCAGCTTGTCCCAAATGTGCAAATATGGTCTCGCTCTGCGCAGCGATGGATCGGTCGCTCTGAAGCCATGCCAAAGATCGAGAAGCAGCCGCAGATGAATGCTGCAGGCAACACGACGTTCGATTGAGAGGGGTGAAGACGTGCTGCCGACCGCACGCGTGCAGCAACCGGCGGGCGAGCTTCGGCTACCTGCGGCAAGCGTGGTCCGACATCAGGGCCTGGCTTCAACCGGAGCAGAAAGCCTGCGGGAAGTATCGACTAGCGTCTTGATCGCTTGAGTTCGGCGACCTTGAACTTGTTGCCGGCGGACAGGCTGGTGCAGTACCACCAGGCTCTATTTCGATCCCAGCCCGTGAACATTTTGGTGTCCATGCACCCCCTGTAGTGCGAGTAGGTGAGTGTGTCCCGGCATGTTGCCGAGAAAGTTGAGTCATACCCTCCCGACTCGCTACACCCAACCCAAGGGGCGTTCCCGGTTCTGAAGCTTGTTTCGCAACCACCGTTGCAACTGCTGCTGGCCCTTTCCAGCATGGCAAGCTTCCCTAATGTTGAACCTGACCCCGCTATGATTGCTTCTGGCGAAGCCGATGACGTTTGAGCGGTTGGCGTGCGAACGGTTGACGATGTCCGGCGAGGTGCCACCTGC